>CAJMRR010000036.1 GCA_905215835.1 uncultured bacterium
TCCTGCCGTCGGAGCTGCGACGATCACACCCATCGTGGCGGAGCGCTCGAGCACGGCCATCGCGCGGGCCACGGCGTCGGTCTGGACGACGCCCATCAGGCTTGCACTCAAATCGTTGCGGCTGGTGGCATCGACGAGTTTGGCCTCGCCGCCGATTAGCCCACCGAGCGAGCGCTGCGGATTGGCAAGGGGGGCCGTGGTCTCCTCGCGCATGACGTCGAGCACGCGGCGCATGGCGGCGACGGCGTGGGCCTCGCCGGTCAGACGCGCCTCGCGAACGGCCATGACGGCGCCGATGCTGAGCCCCAGTTCCTCGCACGCATCGAGCAGCTGCTCACCGTCGTCGAAGATTTCCTTGGCCGAGACGCCGGGGGAGAGCGACGAGGCAGAACCGGGGAGCTCGATAAACGTTGCGTAATCGACATTGTCGAGCTTACGCAGCATGGGGACGACGGTGTCGTCGGGCGTGCCGTCGGTCTCAAATACGGAGTAGGCCTGGCCGCCCACTTCGGTGCGGTAGGTGCGGCAGAAGGCGATGTTCACGTGGGCGTAGGCGAGCAGGTTGGTGAGCGCGGCGAGTACACCGGGGACATCCTTGTGCGCCACGAAGAGCGTGGAATACATGCCCGAGATGTCGACGCCAACGCCGTTAATGCGGCTGATGCGCATCTTGCCACCGCCCAGGCTCTCGCCGCGAACCTGTGCCGTGGCGCCCGTGTCGTCGACCATGTCGATGTCGACGGTGTTGGGGTGGATGGACGCGTCGTCGCCCTTGATATCAAAGTAATATTCGAGGCCCTGCTCGCGTGCGAGGTCGAAGGCCTGCTTGATGTTCTCGTCATCGGTGTCGAGACCCAGGATGCCCGCGACGAGCGCACGGTCGGTGCCGTGGCCGCGGTAGGTGTGGGCGAAGGAGTTCCACAGGCCAAAGGTGACTTTGGTGATGCGGCCTTCCAGCAGGCTGGCGGCAACTTGGGCGCAGCGCAGGGCGCCGGCGGTGTGCGATGAACTGGGGCCGACCATGACGGGGCCCAAGATCTCGAATGCCGAGGTCGTTGCTAGTGTTTGCGGCTTGCCTGCCATGGGTGCTCCTTCTTTGTCCCGTCGTTCCGAGGGCTTTGGTATTTGGTCGCCTGCTCGGGCAGTCCTGCTCGCACGGAGAGCACATTAAGTGCTCTCCGGCTCGTGCGGAACTCGCGACCGACCAAATACCAAAGCCCTCGGAACTAAGGATACATGGTAGAGGCGCGTGTGCTGCAAAATTCATTAGCTGGTGACGCAGCGTGGGCTCATATCGAAGCATCTTCACCATCGTTTAAATAAAAAGAAGTACCGGTTGGGGGCGGTACTTCTTTTTTTAAGCGCTTATGTCGTTGAAACCTTGGCGGTTCTTAATTACAGGCCGCAGGCTGCCTTGAGTTCTTCGACTCGGTCGGTTTTCTCCCAGGTGAAGTCGGCGTCTTCTCGGCCAAAGTGACCGTAGGCTGCCGTCTTTTCGTAGATGGGGCGACGCAGGTCTAGGTCGCGGATGATGGCGCCCGGGCGCAGGTCGAAGGTCTTCTCTACGGCTTCAACGATCTTGTCCTCGGCAACATGTGCGGTACCGAAGGTGTCGACCATGATTGAGAGGGGCTTGGAAACGCCGATGGCGTAGGCAAGCTCGACTTCGCAGCGGTCGGCTAGGCCGGCGGCGACCACGTTCTTGGCGACCCAGCGCGCGGCATACGCGGCGGAGCGGTCGACCTTGGTGCAGTCCTTGCCGCTAAAGGCACCGCCGCCGTGACGGCCGTAGCCGCCGTAGGTGTCGACGATGATCTTGCGGCCGGTGAGGCCCGTGTCGCCCATGGGGCCGCCCACGACAAAGCGACCGGTGGGGTTCACGTAGATGTCCGCGTTGTCCCACGGCATGTTCTCGGCGGCCATGACCGGGGTGATGACGTGCTCGATGAGGTCGGCCTTGATCTTGCCCATGTCCTCGATCTCGGCGGCGTGCTGCGTGGAGATGACGATGGTCGTGACCTCGACGGGCTTGCCTTCCTCGTAGCGCACGGTGACCTGGGTCTTGCCGTCGGGACGCAGATAGGCGAGGGTGCCGTCGTGGCGCACGGCAGCCAGGCGCTCGGCCAGGCGGCTTGCCAGGTAGTGCGGCATGGGCATGAGGGTCTTGGTCTCGTTGGAGGCATAACCAAACATCATGCCCTGGTCGCCGGCACCGATCAGGTCGATCGGGTCGGTTGTAGCGCCGGTCTGGGTCTCGAAGGACTCGTCGACGCCCTGGGCGATATCGGGCGACTGCTCGTGGATGAGGCTCATAACGCCGCAGGTATCGCAGTCAAAACCGAACTTGGCACGGTTGTAGCCGATGCGGCGGATAACGCCGCGAGCGATTTCCTGCACGTCGACGTAGGCCTGGGTGCGAATCTCGCCGGCGACGATGACGGTGCCGGTGGTCACGAGGGTCTCGCAGGCGCAGCGGACGTTCTCCACGTTGGCAGGCACGCCGTTGGGGGCGATGTAGCCCTGCTCCTGCAGCTCTATTTCTTTGGCGAGGATTGCGTCGAGGACGGCATCGCTGATCTGGTCGGCGATCTTATCGGGATGACCTTCGGTCACCGACTCCGACGTAAAAACAAAGGACCCGTGTTGGGGCGGGATGGAACGAAGTTCTTCTGACATGATAGTCCTTTCAAAAACGTGTCCCGGCGACCGTTACCATTCCGCCGGGCTCTCTATGCAAGGGCACATCATAGCGCGTAAATCCAACATTCACACCCTTTCCGCACCTGCCGGGGTAGCTAATTTGGGACGGGGCTTTTTTGACTACTTCTTGTGTCTGGCATAGGGGGATGATTTTTCTGGGACGGGGATGAAATAATCATTGAGTACCTAATGATTATTTCATCCCCGTCCCAGAAAAATCATCAGGTTGATGGAGCGTAAAAGTAGTCAAAAAAGCCCCGTCCCAAATTAGCTACCTAAAGATGATGGCATGGTCGATGCCCTTTGTGCGGAGGTGGGCATTGTTGCTTTATACTGGTGCGGTTAGACATCCATCCTGCAATCGAGGAGATTTCCATGGCATCAGACGTTCGCGTCCGCTTTGCACCCTCACCGACGGGCAAGCTGCACATCGGCGGCGCCCGCACCGCTATCTATAACTGGGCTTTCGCCCGCGCAAACGGCGGCACGTTCATCCTGCGCATCGACGACACCGACCCCACCCGTTCCACCGACGAGAACACGCAGATCATTCTGCGCGCCATGCGTTGGCTGGGCCTGGACTGGGACGAGGGTCCCGAGGTGGGCGGCGACTTTGGCCCCTACGCCCAGACCGAGCGCCTGGACCTGTACAAGCAGGCCGCCCAGAAACTCTGGGACGAGGGCAAGGCCTATCCCTGCTTCTGCACCAAGGAGCAACTCGACGCCGATCGCAAGGCCGCCCAGGAGCGCAAGGACCCCTTCCAGGGCTATCAGCGCCGCTGCCGCGATCTTGATCCCGAGGAGGCCCGTCGCCGCATCGAGGCCGGCGAGTCCTACGTCCTGCGCATCAAGGTGCCCGAGGACCGCGGCGACGTCGTCATCCACGACGCCGTCCACGGCGAGGTGACCTTCGATGCCAAGGAGCTCGACGATTTTGTCATCTTCCGCTCCGACGGCACGCCCACGTATAACTTTGCGACCGTCGTCGACGACGCCATGATGAAGATCACCCACGTCATCCGCGGCGACGACCATCTGTCCAACACCCCGCGTCAGGTCATGGTCTACGAGGCCCTCGGCGCACCCGTGCCTACGTTTGCCCACATCTCCATGATTCTGGGCGCCGACGGCAAGAAGCTCTCCAAGCGCCACGGCGCCACCTCGGTGGAGGAGTACCGCGACGCCGGTTATCTGTCCGACGCCTTCGTCAACTATCTGGCGCTGCTCGGCTGGTCGCTCGACGGTGAGACCACGATCATCCCGCGCGATGTCCTGGCCAGCAAGTTCTCGCTCGACCGCATTTCCAAGAACCCGGCGACCTTCGACCCCAAAAAGCTCGACTGGGTCAATGCCGAGTACATCAACGGCATGTCTGATGCTCAGTTTGCCGACGAGATCATGGTCCCCGAGCTGCATGAGGCAGGCCTCATCGAGGGTAACGTCGAGTACGGCGAGGATTGGATTGATGCGCTCGCTGCCATCGTCAAGCCGCGCACCAAGATGCCGGCCGACGCCGTGACCGTCGCCGCTCCCATCTTTGCCACGGCCGAGACGCTCGAGTATGACGAGAAGTCTGTCAACAAGGGCCTGGCCAAGGAAGGCATGGGTGCCATTCTGGATGCCGCTAAGGCCGCGCTTGAGGGCGTGGACGAGTGGACGGCTGCCAACATCGACGCCGCGCTTGAGCCGCTGCCCGAGCAGATGGACCTCAAGAAGCGCGTGGTGTTCCAGGCCGTGCGCGTCGCCGTCTGCGGCAACATGGTGAGCCCTCCGCTGGGCGAGACCATGGCGCTCGTCGGTCGTGACGACTGCCTGGCGCGCATTGACCGCGCCCGCACGATGGCGCTGTAATCGCTGTGCAAACGTTTTTATCCGAGCCCCGTTCACTCAGAGCGGGGCTCTTGTTTCTGTAGACGTATGGGATAGGAGGTGCTGGGGCCATGGCCGAGCAACTTTCGCTGTTTGGTTCGCCAGAACCGGAGGAAGCTCCGAAGTCCGCGGCTCCTGCCGCCGCCCCGGCGCAGCCCGAGCCCGCACCCGAACCCGTCGCCGCCTATGCGAGCGTAGTCCTCGATATCCCGACGCGTGCACTGTCCGAGCCGTTTGCTTACGGCATTCCGCAGTCACTCGCCAACGATGTTCAGATCGGCTCCACCGTCCTAGTTCATTTTGGCAACCGTGCGGCCGCGGGCTACATCGTCGACATCGCGCCCGAGCTGGCCGACCTGCAAGGTAACGACGCTCTCGATCCCGCGCGTATCAAGCCTATCGAGGCTATCCTCAGCAAGCCGCTCTTTACCGCAGAGGCCGCCCGTATCGCACACTGGATGAGCCGCGAGTACGCCGCGACGCTTTCCGAGTGCCTGCGCCTGTTTTTGCCCCCGGGCGGCAGCCCTCGTGTGGTCAAGGGCGACGACGGCGCGTGGACGGTTGAGCGCCCCGCCGTCAAGCCTATCAAAAACCGCTGGGTCATGCTCACGCCCGAGGGTTTCGACTATACGCCGCCCAAGACTGCTGTCCGCCAGCGTCAGCTCATCGAGGCACTCCAGTGCGGGCCGGTCACGACGCGCGACCTCAACCTGCTTTATAACAGTATGTCGGCGACCATCAAGGCGCTCGAAAAGCGCGGCGTCGTGGTGGTAGAGGAGCGCCGTGCGTGGCGTGGCTGTAGTGAGCAGACCACGCTGTCCTCGGCAAGCGGCAAGGCGCCGGTCGCACTCACCAACGGCCAACAGCAGGCGCTCGCGCAGATCGAGCGCGCCCGTCTTGACGCCCACGGAGACGTGGTCCTGGTCGACGGTGTCACCGGCTCCGGCAAAACCGAGGTTTACCTTTCGGCGATTGAGCGCGTGCTTGCGGCCGGCCGTTCGGCCTGCGTGCTTGTGCCCGAGATCTCGCTGACGGCACAGACCGTCGGCCGTTTCCGCTCGCGCTTTGGCGAGACGGTCGCCGTGTTCCATTCGCGCCTTTCGGCCGGCGAGCGCCTGGACCAGTGGGACATGGTCGCCAGCGGTGCGGCCCGCGTTGTCGTCGGCGCGCGTTCGGCGCTCTTTTGCCCGCTCAGCGATCTGGGCCTCATTATCATCGACGAGGAGCACGAGACCAGCTATAAGCAGGGTTCCAGCCCGCGCTACCACGCGCGCGAGGTGGCGGCCGAGATGGCTCGCCGCTATCGCTGCCCGCTTGTGTTGGGCTCGGCCACGCCATCTGCCGAGGCTCTCGACCGCTGCCACCGCGGCACGTTCAACGGTGCCACCTGGACACGCGTCGAAATGCCCGAGCGCCCGGGACACGCCGTGTTGCCGACAGTCCGCATTGCCGACCTGCGCCGCGAGTTCTCGCACGGCAGCCGCTCCATGTTCTCAAAACCCTTGATGGAGGGCTTGGAGCGTGTGGTCGAGCGCCGCGAAAAAGCCGTGCTGTTGCACAACCGCCGCGGCTTTGCGCCGTTCCTGATGTGCCGCGAGTGCGGTTGCGTCCCCACCTGCAACCACTGCTCCACGGCGCTTACGTACCACGAGCGCACCCATACACTGCAGTGCCACACCTGTGGTTCGTCCTGGCGCGTGCAGCCGTATCCCGCACCCACGAGCCGTTGCCCCAAATGTGGCAGTCGCTACCTGGCAAAAATGGGTCTGGGCACGCAGCAGATCGAGGACGCACTGCACCAGATTCTTCCCGAGGATGTCGCCATTATTCGCATGGATGCCGATTCCACGCGCGGCAAGGATGCGCACAAAAAGCTGCTCGAGCAGTTCGATGCGGCCGATTGCGCGGTGCTGCTGGGTACCCAAATGATCGCAAAGGGTCTCGATTTTCCCGAGGTCACGCTCGTGGGCGTGGTCAATGCCGATTTCGCCCTCAAGCTGCCCGATTTTAGAGCAGGGGAGCGCGCCTACGACTTGCTCGAGCAGGTCGCGGGTCGTGCCGGCCGCGGCGATCGTCCCGGCGAGGTCATCATCCAGACCTATCTGCCCGAGGACCCGGTCATCCGCGCCGTCGCCGAGCACGACCGCTCGATCTTTACCGACTACGACCTTGACCAGCGCCGCGACGCACTGTATCCGCCGTTCGTACGCCTGGTCAATATTTTGGTGTGGTCGGCGAACGCGGATGATGCGCAGGATTATATCGGGCGCATCGCAAAGCTCCTCAAGCGTCGATGGCATGCCGCCGCGCCCGACTTTTTGCGGGCGGGGAGCGCCGTGCCGCAGGTGCTGGGCCCGGCTTCGTGTGTAATCGAGAGAGCCAAGGACCGTTACCGCTTCCATCTGCTTGTGAAGTCGCCGGTAGGGTACCATGTCTCTGATGATATCGACGCCTGTCTCAAAGAGGCGGGCTCCGTGCGCGGCGTGAGCGTGAGCGTTGACGTCGACGCCTATGATTTGATGTAACAACTCGAAAGGATGGCCATGGAAGCCAACGGAATCGTACTGTCGCCCGACCCTCGTCTGCGCCAGGAGTGCGCCGTCATCGAGGAGATCACCCCGGCGATCGAGGCGCTTGCCGAGAAGATGAAGAAGATGATGTTTGAGAACGGCGGCTGCGGCCTGGCTGCTCCGCAGATCGGCGAGCTCATTCAGCTCGTCACTATCGACTGCGACTACAGCGACAAGAACGACTACGACCCGTACGTGCTCATCAACCCTGTCATTGTTGAGCAGAGTGACCATCTGGTGCCCTTTAGCGAGGGTTGCCTTTCCATTCCTGGCATTAGCTGTGAGATCGAGCGTCCCGACCATGTCGTCGTAGAGGCATATGACCTGGACGCCAACCTGATTCGCTATGAGGCCACGGGTGATCTGTTCTGCGTGTGCCTGCAGCACGAGATTGATCACCTGCACGGCAACACCATGTTCGAGCGACTGAAGCCCATGCAGAGGCTCAAGGCCGTCAAGGAGTACCAGGACGCCCTGGCCCGCGGCGCTCGACCGGGCGAGACGGAGTAGGTTTGTCCGTCCCTGGGGCGCCCGCCTATATCATCCCGTGCTCAAACATTCTCGCTGCGCTGCGAAACTGCGCGCGGGACGATATAGGCGGGCGCCCCGGGGACTACTTTGACGCTGCTTGTCTCTCCCGGGTGCCGTTGGGCCAGGGAGGGGCGTCTTCGCTGATAATTGCTTTGCTGAAAGAGCTGCTTTTATTGCGGCTCTTTCTTTGGTTTTGGGTATATTTGTTCTTGTTGAATTGTTATTGCGGATGGGCTGGTGACTTGGCTTTCCGCTGTTCTTTGTAGCCGTCTCGGCTTTGGTTGAGGGGAGACGTTCTTTATGCGTATTGTGTTTATGGGTACGCCTGATTTTGCTGTGCCTTCGTTGACTTCACTTGTTGAGGCTGGGAACGAGATTGCGCTTGTTGTTACTCGTCCTGATGCTGTTCGTGGGCGTGGTAAGAAACTTGAGCCGTCTCCTGTTAAGGCTAAGGCGCTTGAGCTGGGGTTGCCGGTTGTTGAGGCTAATCGTATGACGCCTGATGTTGTTGAGGCGCTTCAGGCTGCTCAGGCCGATATTTTCTGCGTGGCTGCTTATGGCTGCATTTTGCCCGATGAGGTGCTGCATATGGCTCCGCTTGGTATTGTGAATGTTCATGCTTCGCTCCTGCCACGTTGGCGTGGCGCTGCTCCTATTCAGCGTGCGATTCTCGCTGGTGATGAGGTTGCTGGCGTTTCCATTATGCGTATTGGGCATGGCGTGGATACCGGCGCTTATTGCGCCCAGGCTTCCACCTCGGTTGCTGGTAAGCATGCCGAGGCGCTGACCATGGAGCTTGGTGAGCTTGGCGGCAAACTGCTGGCTGATACGCTTCCCTCGCTTGCCGATGGTTCGGCTGTTTGGACTGAGCAGGATGAGTCGCTTGTCACTCATGCTGCCAAGATTTCCAAGCAGGAGATGCGTCTGGATCCGCAGATGGCGGGGCTCGATTGCGTGCGTCATGTGCTTGCTTCGTCCGATACTGCGCCTGCTCGTTGCGTGATTGCTGGCAAGACCGTGCGCGTGCTCGATGCTGCGCCGGCTGATGTGTCGCTTGGTGAGGGCGCCGTTGCCGTTAAGAACAAGCGTGTTTACCTTGGTCTTTCCGATGGTGCGGTTGAATTGCTCGAGGTTAAGCCCGATGGCAAGCGTGCTATGGCTGCTTCTGCCTGGGCTGCTGGCCTGCAGGGTGCCGATCTGACGTGGGGTGTTTTGTCATGAGCAAACTGTCTCCCGCGCGCAAGCTTGCGCTCGATGTGCTGATGGAGGCCGATCGCCGCGGCATGTACGCGCGTGACGTGCTCTCGTCCCGTGCTTCGGCCAAGGCCATTGACCAGCGCGATTCTGCTTTTGCCGCCCGCTTGGCGCTAGGTGTGGCCGCCACGCAGGGTATTTTGGACGAGCTGCTCGATCAGTTTCTCGATAAGCCTAAGAAGGTCGCTCCGCGTGTTCGCATGGCGCTTCGTATCTCGGCCTTCGAGATGCTTTACCTGCATACGCCTGGTCGCGTTGCCGTAAGTCAGGGTGTTGAGCTGGTGCGCAGCGGTGCTAAGTCCGCCGCCGGCTTGGCCAACGCTGTGTTGCACAAGGTTGCGGATAACGTTGAAGATTTTGCCACAGCGTCCGACGTGGATGAATCCGAGCGCCGTCTTGTTCGCCTGTCGCGTTTGATGGGACTGCCGCGTTGGCTGTGCGCTCGTATTATGGCGTCGTTTGACACACCGGAGGGTGCGCTTAACTTTGCCGGCAATCTGGCCCCCGCGCCGCTGGCCCTGCATGAGAACGCCTTTGGGACTAAGCCCGATCCGTATATCTCGCAGCTCGTCGCGCCTGTCTTCCCGGGCTGCCATGCCCCGGTTGATGCCCAGATTACCGTTGCTTCGGGTGTGTTTGAGCGTGCTGCCGCGGTTGCATCTGATCTCAATGCGCAGCTCATCGCCACAGCTGCCACGCGCCCTGGTAGCTGCCTTGAGATTGGTGCCGGTCGTGGCACCAAGACCTATGTGATGATGTGCCAGGCCAAGCGTGCCGGCTATGAGCGTCAGCATACTGCACTCGATTTGCACGACCGCAAGTGCGATCTGAATCTCGCGCGCCTTCACAAGGCCGGTATTCAGGGCGTTCGTACGGTTTCGGGTGATGCCTGCGAGCTCGATGAGGTACTTACATCGTTTGATGCCATGCGCGGTGAGCGGGTCAAGTTCGATACCGTGTTTATCGATGCGCCGTGCTCGGGCACCGGAACCATGCGTCGTCATCCCGAGATCCCGTGGCGCCTGACCGAGAATGATGTGACGGCCGAGTTACCCAAGCTTCAGCTGACGATGCTTAAGGAGGCTTCTGCGCGCGTGGCCGCCGGCGGAGAGCTCATATATGCCACCTGCTCGGTTTTTGATGAAGAGAACACGCAGGTCGTGGATGCCTTCCTGACCTCTCCCGAGGGCGTCGACTTTAGCGTCACACCGCTCTCCGAGGCGCAGATTCTGCAACTCCCCGAGTTCGATCAGGCCAAGAAGCTCGTTTCCGTACGCCAGAACGATCGAGGCCTCTTCCAAAGCGTGCCGGTAAACGCCGACTCCTATGACGGACACTTCTGCGCCAGGCTGGTCCGCAAGTAACGACTAAGTTGCGGTGAAATAGGGATTGAATAGCGGCTTCTGCCCGCCAAACAGTTCTTATTTCACCGCAACTCATAAGGAAACCTGGGTAGATTATTAGCTACTCATAGCTCAAAGAAATAGCCCCGCGATCGGTGTTGATCGCGGGGCCGCGTTGTTTCTAGTGGTTGTGCGGACAGTTGGCGCAGCAGCCGCTCGTGGCGCTGGTGCCGCCGCTTCGCTGGTCGGTGTTGTAGAAACCGCTACCCTCAAATTTAATGCCGCTGGCCGAGAACGTCTTGGCTGCCGGGGCACCGCAGCTGGGGCACACGACCTCGGGAGTCTCGGACATGGGATGCTCAACCTCAAACACGTTGCCGCAGCTCGAGCACTTGTAATCGTAGCGCGCCATAATACTTCCTTTTCAGCACAAAGCGGGCAGATTACTCTGCCCGCAAAAATTCAAACGTCTGTAACTGTACCCTATATCGGGGGTTTTATCACGCTTCGCCCCAGAATCTATGGTTGTTGCGCAGGAGCTGTGCAGTTTTGTTCTCGGCGGCTGCAATGTCCGCCTCGTCAGCCTGCCAGGTCCAGTTGCCCGTGGCCACGCCCGGAACGTTCATGCGGGCGCCGTCGCCAAGCCCCAGGATATCCTGCAGCGGCATCATCACCAGGGGAGCGTCGCTTGCCAGCGCGTCGCTCATCAGCTTGGCCGCAAACTCAACACCGCTCGGCTCGTCGCCGCCGGCAAAGGAACGCGTACACCAGCCGGCGAGCGTCGAGGTGTCGTGCGTCGACGTGTACAGAATCTTGCCGGGCGTGGGATGCACACCGCAGCGAACGTCGTAGTCGCTAAACTCCAGTACGTCCATGCCGGGGAAGCCGCAGGTCGAAGCCATGGCGCGAACACCGGGCGTCAAATAGCCCAGGTCCTCGGCGATAAAGTTGAGCGGACCCAGCTCGTCGTAGGCGGTCTGGAAAAGGTCCTTACCCGGGCCCGCCAGCCAACGGCCGTCGGCGCAAGCCTTGCCCGCAGGGATACTAAAGTAGCTGTGGAAGCCCAGGAAGTGATCCAGGCGCACGCGGTCGTAGAGCGAAAAGGCACGACGTAGGCGATCCATCCACCAGCTATAGCCGTTCTGCTTCATGTGGTCCCAGCGGAACGTCGGGTTGCCCCACACCTGGCCCTCGGGTGCAAAGTTGTCGGGCGGTGCACCGGAAATCTCAATCGCCTTGCCGGTATCGGACAGCCAGAAGTTCTCGGGTTCGCTCCAAGCGTCTGCCGAATCGTCCGAAACATACATCGGGATATCGCCGATGACCTCGATGCCCTTCTTGTGCGCATAGTTCATAAGCTCGCACCAAGCCAGGTCAAAGCGGTACTGCATGTACGCCTGCAGCTCGGCCTCGTTGTGGAAGCGCTTGTCGTCGATCAGATGCTCGTTGTAGCGCGCGACATCTGCCGGCCAATCGTGGCGCGACTCGCCTTCAAAGTACTTTTTGACGGCCATATAGACGCAGTATTTCTCGAGCCAATCGGCATTGCGATGTTTAAACGCTGCGTACAACGGATCGGCATCTTCGCCGCCGCGGGCCTTCCAAGTCTCAAAGTCGGCGGCCAGCTCCTCGTGACTCTCGGGTAGCAGGTCGATATTGCCTGCAAAGGCCGAAGGACCGGCGTAAGGGGAGCGGAAGAAGTCCGTGGGGTTGACGGGGAGAACCTGCCAGTAGCGCATGCCCATGGCGGCCAGATGGTCGATAAAGCGACGCGTGGGCGCGCCGATCGTACCGGGCTTGCCGTCGTCGGTCGGCACCGATGTGATATGGCACACAACACCCGCACCGTGATCGAGCGGCTCCTGCAGGCGCTGCTCGGCATGGTGATAGATAATCGACGAGCCCAGCGGATACAGATCGAGCGTGACCGTACCGTTGTGGATCTCGCACTCGTGACCGCTGATCACGTCACTCGCGCATTCGTCGAGCGCCGGAATCGTCACGCGGTGTGAATTGCGCAGGCTGCGGTTGATGATGACTGTCGCGGACTCGCCGTCTTTACCGGTACGGTTGTAGGCCAGCACCTCGTCATTGAGCGCGAAGGCCTTGATTTCACCGTCGATCATAAACGGCAGCGCTCGGCGTACGGCGGAGGCGTTCTTGACAATAGCCAGCGTGTCGAAGTCGTGCAGGTCTTCCTTCAAAGGCAGCGTGCGGCGATTGCCGGGATCAGTCAGGCCCTCAAGGCCGTACTCGTCTCCGTAGTAGATTGAAGGCACACCCGGGAACGTCATCTGCATGAGCGTTGCGAGCCAAAAACGACTCTTGGCCAGGCCCATCGAGTTCTCGTCCAGGCGCCATTTGCTGCGCTCGCACTCGGGCAGCTGCGACTCGTCGGGGCCGACGCCGAGCACCGAGATGATGCGAGGACGGTCGTGGCTCGACAGCAGGTTGAGCGCGCAGGACAGAGCCTCGCGCGGGTAGTTTTCGCGCAGGGTCTCGATATCCTCGGCTGCCTGGTAGGCGTTCTTGTATCCCATCAAAAAGCCGATGACCATGTCGCGGAAGGGATAATCCATAGCAGAGTCCAGCTCGGACCCCTGTAGGTAGCGGCGCAGATGGCCGTAGCTAATCTTGTTGGAGGCGTCTTCCCAGACCTCACCGAGCAACAGCGCGTCGGGCTTCTCGGCGAGCACGGCCTTTTTGATCTCGGCTAGGAAGTCATCGGAAAGCTCGTCGGCCACATCCAGGCGCCAGCCGTGAGCGCCGGCGCGCAGCCATTTACGAATGACGCCGTCCTTGCCCAGGATCCGCTCGCGTACCAGTTCGGAGCTCTCATTAATGGCGGGCATGTTGCCCACGCCCCACCAGCAGTCATACGAACCGTCCTCATGGAAGTAAAACGCATCGCGCCACGGCGAATCCTCGCTCTGCCACGCGCCTACGCCGGGGTAGTTGCCGTAGCGGTTGAAGTAGATCGAATCGTCGCCCGTGTGGTTGAACACACCGTCCAGAATGATGGAAATGCCCAGCTTCTCGGCCGCCTCGCACAGCTCAGTAAAGTCCTGCTCGGTGCCCAGAATCGGGTCGATCTTGGTGTAATCGGCGGTGTCGTAGCGGTGGTTGCTCGCGGCTTCAAAAATGGGGTTGAGATAGATGGCTGTAAAGCCCAGCTCGGCGATTCGAGGCAGGTCTTCCTGGATACCCTTGAGCGATCCGCCGTAGAAGTCCCAGGTCTTGATGGAGCCGTCCTCGGCGCGCTCGTAAACGGGCGGCTCGTTCCAGTCTTCGACCATCCGGCGCTGGATTCCGTTGCGCGGTTTTTCGACCTCGGCCAGCGTGCGCTCGCGCCAGTGCTCGTCGCGGGCATAGCGATCGGGGAAGATCTGGTATACCATTCCGCGCTCGTACCACTCGGGTCGAACTTCGCGGTGCTTGTAGACGGTGACCTGGAATGACGGCACCTCGGCGTAATCGTAGGTTACGCCTTCGCCGCCGGTGCGGCCCTGTGGTGCGCCCAGGCGAACCTCGGGCTGCCCCTCGATATTGCAGATAAAGCTGTACCAGATAAGACAGGGCTCGGTGCACTCAAGCTCTACGGTAAATATGCCGTCGCCCTCGTGCGTCATGGGATACCGAGACTCACCAATTTCATCGACCCAGGTGCGCAGCGTAAGCGTTGCCTGGTTGGGATCGGCATCCTCCAAAATCACCGAGAGGGAAACGGAAGTTCCAGTGGTCACAGCGCCAAACGGAGTGCGAAACTGCGGCAGACGGCTGTTGTGAATCAATCTCATAGTACGGTCCAGTTCAATAGAATCATGGCCTGCGGGCCATGGGCTTTACGCACAGGATGTAAGTATATCTGTTGTACACAGGCTGTATAAACAACATCCGTTTACCATCGGCGAACGGTTGTCCTAG
Organism: uncultured bacterium; assembly: GCA_905215835.1. Taxonomy (GTDB): domain Bacteria; phylum Actinomycetota; class Coriobacteriia; order Coriobacteriales; family Coriobacteriaceae; genus Collinsella. The sequence goes on from CAJMRR010000036.1 coordinate 14,192, forward strand.
AAAATCGTTTTACCAACTTTCTACAGAGAAGGGGCGCCCGGTTGGAGCGCCCCTTGCTTAGGGTTTGATTGGGTTTTGGATCGTCTGCGGGCTAGCGGCGCTTGCGGGTGGCCGTTGCCTTGCGGACGGAGGTCTTCTTGGTCGGAGTCTTTTCCTCGGTCGCGGCGGCGGGGGAGACCGGGGTCTCCTTGGTGGGCTCGGGCTTTGCCTTTAATTCGGCCTTGGCCTCCTCTTTGGCGGCAGCGGGCTTGACCTCGGCGGCCTTCGGCGCAGGCTTGGCCTTTACTGCGGGTTTGGCCTCGACCTTAGCCTCCGCCTTGGGAGCAGCAGCCTTGGTCGTGGACTTCTTAGTCGTCTTCGTTGCGCGCTTGCGCGTGGTGGTCTTGGCGGCCGGCTTGGCCTCGACGGGCGTCTCCTCGACTTTAGCTGCCGGCTTTGCTGCCGCCTTCGTAGCCGTGGTCTTCTTGGCGGTCGTGGTCGTCTTCTTGGCAGCGGTCTTGGCCGGCGCCTTGACGGCGGGCTTTGCCTCGACGGTGGCCTCAGTCTTTACCTCGGGAGCAGCCTCGACATCGGCGGCCTTCTTGGCAGCGGCGGTCGTGCGCTTGCGCGTGGTCGTTGCCTTGGCAGCCGTTGTTTTTGTCGTGGCAGCCTTGGTCGTCGTAGCCTTCTTAGCGGTCGTCTTGCGGGTCGTGGTCTTCTTAACTGCGGGCTTTGCAGCGGGCTTGACTTCGGCCTCTGCCTCAGGAGCAACCTCAGCCTTCACCTCAGGCTCGGCCTTTGCGGGCTCAGCCTCAACCGGCATCTCCTCGGTCTTGGGCTTCTCGGCGGCC
>CAJMRR010000037.1 GCA_905215835.1 uncultured bacterium
AGCTCGCAAGCACGAGACATTTGAGCCATGGTCTCGGGCGTACGAAGCGGCTCGCCCATATACGCCTGAACGCTCACGACGAGCTTACCCTTCAGGGATTGAATCAAAGGATCGACGGTCATAAGGCTGCAACCTTTCTCAGAACAGCCTCCCGAGGCGTGTTGTCTCGGGAGGCTCCTACAGAAGATACGTTTACTTCAACGAGGCAAGAAGATGCTCAGCGGCACCGATGAGCGGAGCATCGCCCTCCAGAGAACCGATGAGGATCGGCGTGTCCTGAAGCGGATCGAGCGCCTGGCTGGCATAGCCCTCGTGCACCGAATCCTTCCACGTCTGTGAACGCCAATCGGGACCTTGGTGAATCACGCCACCCGAAAGCACGATGACCTCGGGGTCCAGGATGTTAGCGAGCGAGCCCAAGCTGGCACCCAGCGCAAAGCCGGCGTCATGGATGACCTCGGTCGCCTTTGCGTCGCCCGCGCGGCACAGGTCGTTCACATCGCGACCGACCGAAGGACGGCTGGGGTCGACGCGACCAAAGCGCTCATCGTACATTCGACCAATGGAAGTGCCCGAAGCAACCGACTCCAGATGGCCGGAACGCCCGCAGGCGCAGGGAATGCCGGCGGCAGCCGAGCACTCGATGTGGCCCATATGGCCAGCAGCACCATGGAAGCCCTGCATCACGCGGCCGTTCTCGACATATGCGCCGCCGATGCCCGTACCGATGCCAAGACACAAGACGGAGAACTTGCCCTTGCCGACGCCCCAGTGGGCCTCGCCCAGAGCATGAGCCTGCACGTCGCCTACAACGGCAACGGGAAGACCGAGGTCCTCGCGCAGACGCGGCCCCAACTGGACGCCGGACCAGCCGGGCATGATCTCGTTGGCATACGCGATGGCGCCCGTCTTGGGATCGACGACGCCGGCGGCACCAATGCCGACGCCAAGGACCTCGACATCGGGATTCGCCTCGAGAGCAGCCTTGATGGACGCTTCGATACGCTGGAAGACGGCCTCGCCGCCCTCTTGAGCCTCGGTGGGAACCTCGGCCTCAAAAACGGGATGGGGCACACTGCCGTCAGCCGGGTACTCCATGATGGCAGTCGCGATCTTAGTTCCGCCGATATCGACAGAGCAGACGTACTTGTTCTCCATGTCGCTCTCCTTAGGAGATAAAAAACAACTACAGGAAATGAAGGCTGCGTTATCGCCGCAGCTTGGTAAAGGTTTCCCGGGTGCCCGAGGTTGGGGTGAAAGCGGTCGGGCGTTGACCTAATGGGTCCCGCTCGACCGCTTGAGCTCCAAGATCGGGTGCCCGGGGAAGCTTTACAGGAGACCGTTGTCCTGGAGGACCTTCTTAATCGCCTCGACGTTCTCGCCGGTCATGGCCTTCACCGGGCGCGGCATGGTCGGGCTGTCGAAGATGCCCATGAGGTTCATAGCGGTCTTGAAGGCGCCGACGCCACCGGCATAGCCCTGGACGCCCGAGGTGACATCCCAAATGTGCGAAATCTCATTGAGACGATCCTGCTCGGCCTTGACGGTAGCCCAGTCACCAGCCTGAGCGGCCTTCCACTGACGCACGTAGCCCTCGGGCTCAACGTTGGCGAGACCCGGGACGGAACCGTCGGCGCCACCGAGGTAGGCGCCGTCGACAACAACCTCGTGACCGGTGAGGATGCTCATCGGATGGCCGTTCTTCTCGTTCTCCTGAACGAGGTAGCGGAACGAGATGTCATCACCCGAGGAATCCTTGACGCCGGCCAGAACGCCCTCGGCGCCGAGCTTGGCAAGGAGCTTCCAAGGGAGCTTGGTATGAACGCAGACGGGAATGTCATAGGCAAAGATGGGCAGGTCGAGCTCCTCATGCAGGATGCGGAAGTGCTCCTCGACCTCGGTCATGCCCTGCAGGGCATAGAACGGGCAGGTGGCGACAAGCGCATCGGCGCCCAGCTCCTGAGCGACCTTACCGTGCTCGATCATGCGCTCGGTCTCGGTGTCGATGATGCCGACCAGAACGGGAACGCGGTGGTCGACGATACGGACGGCCTCGGAGATGATCTGACGGCGACGCTCGTCGGTGGAGAAGACGACCTCGCCCGAGGAGCCCAGGAAGAACAAGCCATCGACGCCGGCATCGATCATGCGGTTGATGCTGCGCTCAAAGGAGGCAACATCGAGCTGGTGGTCTTCGGTATCGGGAACAACGACGGGAGGGATAACGCCGGTGAATTTCTGAGTTGCCACAAGAATCTCCTTAGTTGTCTGGTGGGCAGCCCTATGCCGCCCACTCTTGTTGGCAGTGTCCAGGCCGTCTAGGCCAAAGAACACGAGTAGAACGTTTGGTTAAAAAAGTCGACGACTTCGTTTTCGAACGCATTGATGCGCTCGTGAGCGTATTTGGCATAGATGATATGCCTCCGGTCACACTCAAGACCGTTGAATACGGCAAACTGATCCTTGGGATCGCTCACGGTATCCATGAGCGATGTGCCCATGAGCACCGAGCCGCGCACCCGAGACGACAGCGCCTCGAGGCCGCCGGGAAGCGGATTGGCAACCGCCGTGCAGGCGAGACCCCGCTCGTCCAGAGCAGAAACCGCCAGCGCGACTCCACCGCCTAGACCCTCGCCCCATGCAAAGATGCGGTCGGGGTCCATGCCATCAAGATTGCGCGCGACCTTCGCCAACGCACAGCCCCAACGGACGCGCCTGACAAAAGCAGGCGAAGTAATCCCCTGCCGCAGATCGCTGGGTCCAATCACCTCATCGTCCAGTGCAAGCACGGCATACCCCATGGCGGCAAATCTCGTCATGTGATGCCAGCCGCGCACAGGCCGATCGATGTCGTGGAACATCAGGCACAGCGGCACGCGCTCAGATACTCGGGCACGACCGACAGGCTCGATCAAACGAGCGTGAATCGCATCGTCACCGAGCTCAAAGGAGACCTCCGAGTAACGGGCGCAGGGGTTAACAAAGTCAATCGCCGTAATGGCCAGGCCTTGAATCTCAAGATTCGAAGCGCATGTCTCTAAATCAGAAACATCTGCTTGGACATCACCGCGCCAGTCCCGATATTCTGCGAGCCTTGACGAAACCGTTTCAGGAATTCCCACGAGCTCGGGGACAATCAGCCCATTGACATTGCTCTCGCACTTAGACATGAGCCTCCCCTCCCTTGCAGAAAAACGGAATGATCAAATCGTCAAAATCCTGAATCTCCTCGTGGCCAAAGCCTTCAAAGAACTCATGACGCTTTTCGCAAGTCAGGTTGTTATAGACCGCAAACTGCGTCGCTGGCGGGCAGACGATATCGGCTGTGCCGGTGCCAAACAGCACGGGGCATTTGACCATAGGGGCAAAGTTCTTGGAATCGAAGTACGCCAGCTTGGCATAGGCTTCGTCAATACGAGTCGAGTCCTCGTCAAACCAGCGAGACCAATAGCGCAGGCCCTCGTAGGCAATGTCGTCTGCATCCAAATCCCAGACTAGGCGGAAATCCGACAGGAAGGGATAGAGGATGGCGGCGCGATTGATAAGCTCGCTGTTAAGCGCACAGGTCGCAATGCCCAAACCGCCGCCCTGCGACGCGCCGTTCACAAACACACGCGCAAGATCGATGCCCTCGAGCTCGCGAACGATGCGGCACAGGATGCGAATATCTTGGTGTAAGCGGACATAGTAGAGGTTGGCCGGGTCGCCGTCGATACCGGCGACGATATGGCCCGCGACCGTTGTGCCCTCAAATCCACCAATGTCCTCGGAGGGACCTCCTTGGCCGGGGCAGTCGAGGGCGATGAGTGCCATGCCCATGCCCGCAAACGACGCCTGCTCAAACCAGCTGCGGCTTGCACCCGGATACCCATGGAATTGAAGCACCAATGGCACGGGCTCGTCCGAGACGGGTTTAAGGTACTTGGCATGCAGGCGAGCGCCACACATGCCGGTATACCAGAGGTCGAAAAGCTGGCAGGTCACGGCATCGGTGACCGATGCCGTCTCGATCGCATAGTCAAGCCCGACGGCGTCGGCCTCGGCCATGCGATCCTTCCAAAAGAGATCGAAATCTGATGGACGGGGCATGGCGCCTCGATATTCACCAAATTGATGTTGTAGCTCCTGAGCACTTGGCATGGCTCGTGAACCCAACCTTTCGAAATCGCAACGGAGGTGCGCCCGGCAAGGGAACCGGGCGCACGGGAGGGAAAGCGAGGCTACTCGCCGAGCTTGGGATGCAGCAGCGACGGCGCAGCGCCGAGCAGCATCTTGGTGTAGGGGTCCTGGGGATGCTGGAAGACCTGCTTGGCCTCGCCCTGCTCGACGATCTTGCCGCCATTCATGACGATGATGTCGTCAGAGATATAGCGGACCGTCTGGATGTCATGGCTAATGAACACCATGGCCAGGCCGAGCTCCTTCTTAAGGTCGGTCAGCAGGTTCAGGATCTGCGCGCGGACCGAAACGTCCAGAGCCGAGGTGGGCTCGTCGGCGATGATGGCGTCGGGGTTCAGCGACAGGGCACGGGCAATTGCCACGCGCTGGCGCTGACCACCCGAAAGCTGGCCGGGAAGAACCTCGGCGGCAGAGCTGGGCAGACCGGTGAGCTCCAGGAGCTCCTTGACGCGCTTCTCCTGCTCTGCCTCGGTGCCCAGATTGTGGACGCGCATGGGATCGAGCAGTTGCTCGCGAACGACCATGCGCGGGTTGAGCGCCGTGGCCGGGTTTTGGAACACGACCGAGATGACGCGACCCATGTGGCGACGGTCCTCGGCGGTACGTTTGGTAACGTCCTTGCCCTTAAAGTAGACCTTGCCGCTCGTGGGAGCCTGCAGGCCGCACATGACGTTGGCGGTGGTGGACTTACCACAACCGGACTCGCCGACGATGCCGATCGTCTGACCGGGCATGAGCTTAATCGTTACACCCTGGACGGCGTGAACCAGGTTGGGGTGCAGAATCGAGCCGGTACGGGTCCTAAAGGTGACGTGGACGTCATCAAGGAAGATGATCGGCTCGACGCCGTTGACTGCGGTCTCGCTCATCTACATCACCTCCGCGTGAGGGGTCAAACCATTTGCCTTGAGCACCTCGTCGGGGAGCTCGGAATAGAAGTGCTCGGTGCCGGGCACGCGCTTGAAGACCGGACGGGTGTCCAGGCCAATACGCGGATGGCTCGAGCGGGGCGCGAAGCGATCGCCCTTGGGGAAATCGCGCGGACTCGGAACGGCGCCGGGCACCTGGTGCAGGCGGCCCGAACCGCTCTCGATGGACAGAACGGAACCCAGAAGACCGCGGGTGTACTCGTGGATCGGGTTAGTGAGCAGCTCCTTGGTGGGTGCCTGCTCGATAACCTGGCCAGCGTACATAACCGTGATGTTGTGGGCGACCTCGGCGACCAGCGCCAGGTCGTGCGAGACGAAGATCATGGCAAAGCCGAGCTTGGCCTGAAGATCGTTGAGCAGCTTGATGACCTGCTTCTGGACGGTAACGTCCAGAGCGGTCGTGGGCTCGTCGCAGATGACCAGCTTGGGGTCGCGGGTAAGGGCCATAGCGATCAGGACACGCTGACGCTGGCCGCCGGAAAGCTCGTGCGGATAGCTCTCGAGCGTGCGCTTGGGATCGAGACCGACGAGCTCCAGGAGCTCCTCGGCGCTGCGGGTTCCGCCGCGCTTGGTGAGCTGCTTCATCTGGGCAGAGATGAGCATGGAGGGGTTGAGCGAGGACAGGGCGTCCTGATAGACCATAGCGATATCGGTACCGCGCAGGCCGAACCACTCCTTCTTGCTCATCTTGAGCAGGTCACGGCCCTCCCAGAGGACCTCGCCGGAAAGGTGCTCATCCTCATCGGTCAGGCCCATGATGGCCAGCGTGGTGATGGACTTACCGCAACCGGACTCGCCCACCAGGCCCATGGTCTGACCAGGACGGACGTCAAAGTTGACATGGTCGACGACGTTGATATCACCGTGATGCTCAAACTGAATGCAGAAGTCACGGACCGAGAGAATCGGTTCGACAGACTCGTCGGGCACATGGCGATCGTCACGCTTGAGCTCGACATCGCGCAGGGCGCCAAGGCGAGCGGAGAGGGACTGGGCCTGCTCCTTGTAGGCGCGAACGGGGTCGGAGACCAGCAGGTCGGCCTCGCGACGCTTGGAGGAATCGGTCGGATCCAGGGCGGCGGAGGGAGCAGCGGCCATGGCGTCGGTAATGCCCTCGGAGAGGATGTTGAGCGCCAGGCAGGTGATCATGATGGCCAGGCCCGGGAACAGCGCCTGCCACCAACGGCCAGCGAGCACGCCGCCGCGGGCGTCGGCGAGGATGTTGCCCCAGGTAGCGGTGGGCTCCTGGATGCCAGCGCCGATGAAGGTCAGCGAGGCCTCGAAGATGATGGCGTCGGCGACCAGGGTAACGGTGAAGACCATGATCGGGGCGATGCAGTTACGCAGAACATGCTTGATCAAAATCCACGGAGCCTTGGCGCCGGAAACGATGACCGCGCGGACATAGTCCTCGCCGTACTCGGACACGATGTTGGCGCGCACGATACGGGCAATCTGCGGAGTGTACATAAAGCCGATGGCGAAGATGATCGACGGCACGGAGTTGCCCAGGATGGAGACGAAGACGGCCGCGAGGGCGATGCCCGGGATGGACATGATGATGTCCAAGATACGCATGATCGTCTCGGAGACGGCCTTGCGCGAAACCGCTGCAAGGGCGCCCACGACCGAGCCGCAGACCAGAGCCATGGCAGTGGCGCCAAAGCCGATAATCAGCGAGTAACGACCACCGTAGAGCATACGCGACAGAATGTCGCGACCCTTATCGTCGGTACCGAAGATAAATCCGTTGCCGGGAGCCTGGCGAGCCGTAAAGATCTCGACCGGGCTATAGGGGGCAAGGAGGGGCGCCAGAATCGCGGTCAGGGCGACCAGTGCCAGCACGACGGCGGCAATCTTAGAAGACAGCGTCATCTTCTTCCAGCCACCGAGCTTGAGCCCCTTGGAGGCAGCCTTCTCGAGCTGCTCGGTTTGCTTCTCTCGAATCTTTACCATAATCTACACCGTCCTGATGCGCGGGTTGATGAGCAGGTAGAGCATGTCAACCACGATGTTGATGATGATGAAGGCAAGAGCAACGACGATGACGACGCCCTGAACCAGGTTCGCCTCGTTGCCCTGAACGCCCTGCAGAATCGCAGTACCCATGCCGGGGAGGTTGAAGATGACCTCGATGACGACAGCACCGCCCATAAGGTAACCGATCTTAAGACCGAGGGTGGTGACCGGGGTGATCAGCGCGTTGCGCAAAACGTTGATGCCGACGACGACCTTCTCGGGAACGCCGGCGCCACGGGCCATGCGGACGTAGTCCTTGTCGAGTTCCTCGACCATGGCGGTACGCACGATACGAGTCATCTGACCCGTCAGCGGAAATGCCAGGGCGATAGCGGGCATGATCATACGTCCCAGATAGCCAGCCGGGTTGGTGGTGAAGTGAGGCAGAGCACCGGACGCCGGGAGCACCTTAAGGTAGGAAGAGAACAGCAGAATCAACAGAACGGCAAGCCAGAACGACGGGGTTGCCAGGCCGGCGATGGAAAAGACGCGGATCACTTGGTCCGGCCATTTATCGCGATACAGTGCCGCGATGACGCCGAGCAAAAACGAGACGACCGCGCCGATGGCAAGACCGATGAAGGTCAGCTGCATCGTGACGGGCAGGGCCGTGGAGATGCGCTTGGCAACGGAGTTGCGAGCAGCACCATAGGTGCCCATGTCACCATGGATCAGATCGCCCATGTAGCGCACGTAGCGCACGGGCCAGGGGTCGTCCAGACCATACTTCTCATGGTACTCGGCAACCGCCTCGGGCGAGGCACCGTCACCCAACGCCGTATAGGCGGGGTCGGTCTTGGAGAACGACATAAGGAAGAACACCAGGACGGTGACGCCCAATGCCATGATCGGCAGCGCCACAAGACGCCTTCCAATCAAACGTAGCAAGTTGTTCACGTTCTCTCCCCTTTCTTTTGTCGGTAGGACCAACTGGTATATGAGTACGGATACTCATTACAAGACCCGAGCGACATCGTTGCCGCCCGGGTCTTTGTTTCAACTATGAGGATACGGTCCCAACGACCGACATCCTGCATACAGACTCAAGCGAGTCTTACGCCTTGACGGTCGCAACGCCCCTGAAGGACATGCTCGTCGTGCCGATGCCCTTGAAGCCATCGAGGGCCTCGCCGTTGGGCGCAGTGGACGGATCGTCCCAGGAAGCGGAGACGGTCTTGACGTGGACAACGGGGTACAGAACGGCGTTGTCGGCAATGATGTCGAAGCACTCGTTCCACTTCTTCTGCTGCTCGTCGCCCTCGGCGGCAAGAGCCTCGTCCATGAGACCGTGGAGCTTCTGCCACTCAGCGGACTCCTTCCACGGGCAACGGGTCTGCATCCAGACGTTGTCGCCGTACCACCAGTTGAGCAACAGGTCGGGGTCGGCGCCGAAGCAGGAAGGATCGCCAGGGGCAAGGAGGATATCGTAGGCCTCACCGCCGTCGATGGCAGCGTAGGTGGCCGGCGAGGTATCGGTCTGGATGGTCACATCGAAGCCGAGAGCGTCGAGGTCGTTCTTGACCTGGGCGGCCATGCCCTTAATCTGCTCGTTGTCGGTGGTGCGCAGGGTGATGGCACCCGGGGTGATACCAGACTCCTCGATGAGCTTCTTAGCCTTCTTGGCGTCGGTCTTGTACACCGTGGAAGCCTCATGATAGTTGGTGAAGCTCTTGGGCAGGTAGCAGCTGGCAGCGGTGGCAAGGCCGGCGAAGGTGTTGCTGACCATCTTCTCGGTGTCGAGCGCATACATGACAGCCTGACGGACCTTGACGTTGTTCCAAGGCTCCTTGGCGACGTTGAACATGATGAAGCGGGTGCCGAAACCCTGAACGTTATCGATCTTGCAGCCGGCGCTCTCGAGCTGGTCGACGGCATCAGCGGTAACGAGCTCCATAACGAGCGTGGAACCCTCCTGCTGAGCGGTAACGCGAGCGGTGGGGTCGGTCAGGATGCTGTACTGGATCTTCTTATCCTCGGCAGCATACTCACCGTTGTACTCGGGGTTGGGAACCAGGGTGATCTCGGTATCGGAGATAGAGTCGTACATCCAGGGGCCGGAGCCGATCGGCTGCTTGGCGCGATCCTCCTCGGTCTGGGTGGCCGGGGTAACGCGGACGATGGCCAGACGATCCTTGAGCAGGGAGAAGTTGGGGACCTTGGTCTTGACCGTCACGGTGCTGGCGTCCTTGGCCTCGATAGACTCGAAGGGCTGGAAGAACGGAGCATAGGTAGCGGAAGCGGCGCAAGCGGTGTAGGAGGCAACGACATCGTCAGCGGTGACCTCGGTGCCATCGGAGAACTTGGCGCCCTTGCGGATGGTGACCTCGAAAGTGGTGTCGTCCACAGACTTGGGATCGTCGGTGGCGAGCTCGTTGAAGGTACTGTAGTCGTGGTAATCGATGCCGTAGAGGCCCTCGACGACGTGCCAGTTAGCACCCAGGCCCACAGCGGAGCCGGTGCTGGCGGGATCGAAGCTGGACGGAGCGTAAGCGGAACCAGCGGTGATCACGCCGCCGCCACGGTTGGCGGAATCGGTGGAACCGGAAGCGGAACCCTCGTCGCTAGAGCTGCCACCGCAGCCGGTGAGACCAAGCCCTGCGACAGCAGCGACGCTGCCGGTGAGGCCGAGGAACGAACGCCTGGACATACCCTTGTTGATGATGGCCATGTCTTCTCCTATCAATAGAGAATCTTACTCGGGAGCACCTAGACGTGCCCCCGCGCAACTTGCGGACGATATATACCTTACCTACCGACGAACCCAACTGAGGTGCCGCGCTCGGCGACCGATACATACATACGCTTGAACGGTATTTACTACCGTTCACCGAATTCGTTGACAAACGATTCGTCAGACAGTATGTATCGGCGAGGTGAGATATCAGTCTTCGTCAACCCGCAGGATAGCAGGGTTTTCGCTTGGGTTAGTCAAACGTTTTAGCGTTAATAAAACCCGAAACTAGCAGGCAATCATGGCGAAATAAATGGTTGAAAATCGCGCAATCATGTATATCAGTTGTTTAGGCTCGTGTTTAGCTACCAGAATGGCCAGCCGCCGCCTCGGCGCGCTCGGCATTCCATGCAACGAGCGCCTCGTGGACCGCCTTGGCGACATCGGCAGGTATGCCGCGAACTTGTGCAATCTCCTGCTCGCTTGCCGCACGCAAACGCTTCATCGAGCCAAAATGGCGCATAAGGGCACGTTTTCTGGTGGGTCCCACGCCTGGAACGTCATCGAGTACCGAAACCGTCATGGCTTTATCGCGCAATTCGCGATGGAACGTGATGGCAAAACGGTGCGATTCATCGCGCACCTGTTTAATTAGATAGAGCGAAGCAGACCCGGTCGGCAGCACGACAGGAGTCTCGTCCCAAGGCACAAAAACTTCCTCGTCGGCCTTCGCCAAGCCACAAACTGGTATATCGAGCCCAAGAGCCTCAAGTTGCTTGATCGCAGCGGTCAATTGCGGCTTACCGCCATCGACAACGAGCAAATCGGGGCGCGAGCCAAAGCGCTCGTCGGCCATGCGCTCGGGAGCATAGCGTCGTCCCAAAACCTCGGACATCGACACGAAGTCGTTTGCCTCGTCCAATTCGGCCTGAATTTTAAAACGACGGTACTGGCTCTTGTCGGCGCGCCCGTTGGTAAACACCACCATCGAGGCGACCGTAAAGGTGCCATGCAGTGTAGAGATATCGAAGCACTCGATACGCAACGGCGGCGATGGCAGCGCCAGCGCACTTTCGAGCTCCAGGAGCGCTTGATTGGTGCGGTCATCAGCGTACCCCGTTCGCATCATGTAGCGCATGAGGGCATGGCGCGCATTTTTTGATGCCATATCAAGCAGACGGTGCTTCTCGCCACGCTGCGGCCTATGGAGATGGCAGGAACGCTCACGCTTGCCCGCAAGCCACTCCCCCAGCGCCTCCGTATCCTCAAGCTCGACAGAGAGGTTTATCTCAGCTGGAATATCAGCCGTCTCGTCGTAATAGCGCTTAAGAAAGCCCGACTGGAGCTCTTCCTCGTCAACATCAAGACCCTTGTCGAGAATGAACTCGCAGGTGCGAACTGTTCGGCCCTCGCGAACGACGAAGACGCAAGCGGCAGAGATGGTCTCCTCGCGATAGAAACCGATGACATCGATATCGACACTGGAGGGAAAAACGACTTGCTGACGATCGTCCAGACCCCTGATGACCTCCAAACGACGTTTGACGCGTGCCGCGCGCTCAAAGTCGAGCGCCTCGGCGGCATCCGTCATCTCGGAAGTCAGCTCGTCGACGACATCTTTGCGATGGCCCGACAAAAAGCGCTCGACACGCTTGACGTTCTTGGCATAGTCCGTAGGAGAAATCGCGCCGACACACGCACCCGGGCCGCGCCCGACATGGTAGTCGAAGCAGGGACGACCGTTTTGCGCGCAAATCATATTGACGATGTCTTCCTCGCCCTTGTGGGACTCGACGATACGACGACAACGACGCCACTCCGCACAGGATGCGGAGCAGATGGGGATAACCTTGCGCAGCGTATCTATCGTCTCACGTGCCGCACGGCTATCGGTATAGGGTCCAAAATAGCGCGTTCCCGGCTTATGACGCTCACGCGTGTATTTGATAGCGGGATACAGGTCGCCCTTTGTAATGGCGATAAAGGGATAGCTCTTGTCATCCTTGAGGTCGACGTTAAAGTACGGATGGTACTGACCAATCAAATTGCGCTCGAGCACCAACGCCTCATGCTCGGTCTCCACCACGATATAGTCAAAGCTCGCCACCAGCTGCATCATCAGCGGGATCTTTTGACGCTCATCCTGCAGTGTCACGTATTGGCGCATACGGGCGCGCAGGTTTTTCGCCTTGCCCACGTAGATGACATCGCCCTTGGCATCCTTCCAAAGGTAGCAACCGGGCTGCGTGGGAACGCGCGAAACCTGTTCGGCAAGCGTTGGAATGTTGTCGTGACCGGCCACACGCACCTACTTGCGACGAAGCAGCGCCGAGACCTCGGGCATCTTAAGGACGACGGCAAGGCCAAAGGTAACAGCAAGCGAGACGACACCCGCAACGCAAACATAGCCAAGAGTAATCAGAATCGAGCCGCCAAGTGCCCCGACAAAGTGCTCGAGCGCCCACATGACGCCGGCGCCTGCGGCAGCACCCAGGCCGCCGAGCAAAAGGCCAAAGAAACCGCCATGCAGGATAGATTTGACCTGAAGGCCACGCAGACGACGACGCAGCCACCACAGCGAACAGCCGACCAAGATCACGTAGTCGACGACATACGAAAGCGCGATTGCCGGCATACCGAAGCCCAGCACAACGCCAAACAGCAGAACCGAGCCGGCCTGGCCGATGGCGGAATACAGGCAATAGCGGCTATAGGGCTTCATGTCGAGCAAGGCAGAGAAGCTCTTCTGCATCAACACGACCACGCCGTAGAGCGGCAGCGAGAACGCCAGGTAGACAAGGAACTCGGACACCAGCGCCACGCCGGACTCATCAAACTTGCCTGCACAGTAAATCATGTTGAGCGGACGCGCGAAGACAATCAGGTACAGCGCGAACGGAATCAGGAAGAACAGCATCTGGGCGACGCCACGCGAAATGCCCGTGCGGACGCTGTCGTAATCCTTCTCCTGTGCGTCGTGAGAGAGCTCGGTATAGAGCGCCGTCGAAAGCGAGGCGGCAATCAGCGCGTAGGGCAGCGTATACCACAGGCGCGCATAGGCGATGACGGAAGGACCAGTCTCGGGCTGGACCACCAGCGCAGCAGCGTTGGTGATAGAAGTCGAGACAAACATGCACACCGTGGCGAGCAGCGTCGGGATACCGAGCGCAATCGTCTGGCGCAGTGCGGGGTCCTTAAAGTCGATATGGATATGGGGGTGCACGCCGTGCTTGCCAAGCGCGGGGATCTGACATGCCATCTGAACAAAGACACCGAGGGTCGTACCGGCCGCAATCAAGATGATGCCGGCACGTTCGCCAAACTGTGCGGACACGGGCGCAAAGCCCATAAAGCTCGCAATGACGATCACATTGTTGAGGACCGGGGCAAACGTCGACCAGAAGTAGTCGCGGTGTGCGTTGAGGACGCCCGAAAACACCGAGCCCAAACCATAAAACAGAATCTGGATGGCAAAGAAACGGAACATGAACGCAGCGGTATCCATGCTGCCGCCGTCACCCGAAAGGAACGATTGCGTCCAGATAAAGCCCGGGGCGAACACGGTCCCCAGCAACGAAATGCCACCCAGCACCAAAAGCAGAATGCCAAGCAGGTTGCCCACGTACTCGTTCGAGGCCTCGCGACCCTGCTCACGCCTCACGCCCATGTACACGGGCAAAAACGCCGTCACGAGCATGCCGCCCATCACGAGTTCGTAGAGCATATTTGGCAGGTTGTTGGCGACCTGATAGGAGGACGAGAGTAGCGACATGCCGATAGCGGCCGCCATTGCCCACGTGCGGATAAAACCGGTGACGCGAGACACGATGGTCAGGATGGTCATAAGCCCGGCGGAACGACCAACCGTGGAGTAGTCCGACGAGCCCATGTCGTCAGTGTCATCTCGCGACGAAGAAGCTTCGGATGAGGGTGTCTGAGGCGCAGATTCTTCTGCAAAATGAGCTCCGCGCTTCAATTCTTCCTGCGGCATCGCTCAGTCCTCTCTCGTAATCGCGGCAACTGTCGCCCCGCAAAATGCAATTAAATCATCAGGTGCAAGCTCGAGCTGATAACCACGCTTGCCTCCCGAAATAAAAATGGTATCCCAAAGGACACATGTCTCATCAATGAGCGTCCGGTAGCGTTTTTTCATACCGACCGGACTGCAGCCGCCACGAACGTAGCCAGTCGCCGCAAGCAAATCCTTCACATGCATCATGGCCAAGGACTTCTCCCCCGCGGCACGCGCGGCGGACTTTAGATCGAGCTCGTCGGCAACAGGGATGCAGCACACGACGTGGTCGTTGGACGGCGTCACGCAGACAAGGTCTTAAATCCTTGACCGGGCTCCTCGCCAAGCTGCTCCGAAATCGCGACCCCCAGGCCCGCCGACTCATCACCATCGTCTTCGTACGTATGTAGAACATAGGAAATGCCGGCGCTTTCCAGCTCGCGCATCGCATTGGTTTTTGGCGTCTTTACAGCCTTTGCCATGGCATATCCTTTCCCTCGCATTCGGACGCAAGGATTAAGTATATGTCCAATTCGGCTGCATACGTCACTTCGACACAGCAAGCGCCATCGAATCACAAGGAGTCGATGGCACCCATAAACTGAATCGCCTATTTATTGAGCATCAAGTTGAGCCTGACGCTCCCGGTCACGCCTGAGCAACGGCGCCAAAAACTTGCCCGTATAACTCTGCGGACAGTCCACAACCTGCTCCGGTGTGCCCGAAACCACGACGGTTCCGCCGCCGTTACCGCCCTCGGGGCCCATATCGATCAGGCGGTCGGCAACCTTGATGACATCAAGGTTGTGCTCAATCACCAGCACCGTGTTGCCCGCATCGACCAAGCGCTGCAGCACATCGAGCAGCTGGCGGACGTCCTCAAAATGAAGACCGGTCGTCGGCTCGTCCAAAATATAGAACGTCTTGCCCGTCTGGCGTCGATGAAGCTCCTTGGCGAGCTTCACACGCTGCGCCTCGCCGCCCGAGAGCGTCGTGGCGGGCTGGCCCAGGCTCACGTAGCCTAAGCCTACATCGTACA
>CAJMRR010000038.1 GCA_905215835.1 uncultured bacterium
CCGACATTACCTCCGCCATCTGGTCAGGCCGGCAGAAACGAGCACATTCACGAGCATCAACCTTCCAGGTGTAGCGGTCGTATAGGGGAAGAAAATCCTCCGCCAAATAACGGTCCACCGTAAAACGCCCCGTCAACTTTGCGCATAGAAACGATGACGCCGTCAGGAACTTCGCGGCACGTTCGTGCACCTCGGGCATATTCTCCTTAAACCACAAGATCTTGGGAGCAATATCTGACGAACAGGGATCGTGCCCGAAAAGCTCGCGTGCGCGATCTGACCCATATTCGGAAAGGAGCTCGTCAATCTGCGGCTTCGAACGTGCATCGACTCCATACAAAATCGCGGGCGCCAGCGCGTTGCACTCGGTATCGACCGGCACACAGTCGCAACCCAATGCGGAAAGGCCCACGCATCCGATCTGTGCCGCGTTAACCCCCGATCGCGCCACCAGCTCGCGCGACAAGCGGCAAAAATCGCCCCACCAGACTGCCTCCGCATCATGCTGGTACCATCCGTCACACGGGTTGTCCGTCTCATGTCCACAAGAGGCTTGGCAAACGATATTGCATCGATCATCGATTAAAACGCCTTTAGAGGCGCTTGTCCCAATATCAATACCCAGATAGAGCGCCATAGGTGCCTACTCCCCTCGCGCCGTACGAGCGGCAGCCATAAAACGAGCTACCCGCTCAACATCAACCGGAGCATCCAGCTTTCCGTCGCGCTTTAAGCAGGTGCCGACAAACGCGCCATCGTAGTGAGCAAATACGTCAGCCACGGTATTTTCGCGACAACCGGTGCCACATACCACGGGTACTTCGCCAACACGCTCGCGGACTTCATCGGCAAGCTCGCCCGAAGCGCCACGACCGGCAGCCGAACCGCCGATGACCATTGCATCCGGAAGGCAATTAAAGAGAAGTGAATCGGCAATGTCCGCAGTCGTGCGGTCGTTGAGATAAACCTCCCCCTCGCTCGTGATGAAGTGAAAAAGCTTGAGGTCATCCAGGCGCAGCGCGGCCTTGCGACGCATGGTGTGCGCGAAATCTCGGTTAATCAGCCCGAGATCGCCGGCCCAGGCACCGCAAAAATTGCAGCGCGTGAACTGCGCATCGACGGCAGCGCACAGCTCGATTGTGGCATCACCGTCGTAAATAGCCTCAGCTCCCCAAGGAGTCGATAGATCATGGGATAGAGCCCCGATTACATAGCCCATCGATGCAAGGGTTGAGGGAGAAACGTGCTGCTCATAGGGCATCGAGAGCTCATTGGTAATCAAAATGCCATCGACACCGCCCTGCTGCAACGCCTCGAGATCGCGCTTGGCGGCTTCCACGACCTGCGGCACGCTTCCGCCCGGGTAATACAGCGGATCGCCCGGCAGAGGACGCAGGTGCAGCATTCCGATAACCGGCTTTTCGGTCTTGAACATCGAGGTTAGAAACGACATAACGTGCTCCTTCATAGGGTTATCGCAGGGACGTTACTCCCCCAGCACCTCGACGTACACTTTTCGCTTCTGCGGACCGTCAAACTCCGCAAGATAGATGTTCTGGGCACTTCCGCACACGATGTGGCCATCTTGGACGGGAAAGAAGCAACTGTTTCCACAAATCATGCTCTTGATATGCCCACAGGAGTTGTTGCCGGTGGCTCCATAGCTCGGCAGGAAGTGTGCATGCGCATAGGGGGCATCGAGTGGGGCGATGCGATCAAGCGTCTCCATAAGATCCGTCTCCACGCAGGGCAGCCCCTCGTTTACCACGATTCCACAGGTCGTATGCGACAAAATAATCGCTGCCAAGCCATTGGTCACCGAGCTGCGTTCGATGGCAGCGTGCACGTCTTCGGTAATATCGATGAACTGGTCCGGAGCAGTCGATAGATAGCTCAATGTCTCGAGCGTCACCATGTTTACTCATCCCCTTCAAGAAAACGCAGGGCATTACCCCAGTAGAGCCTTTCTCGCGCATCATCGCGCATGGACACGGTATCGAGCGCCCGCTTGAGTTTGAACGCACGGAAGCGCGGCGTATTGCTGGCGAACATCACTTGATGCGATAGCGCGCGCTCATACCACAGCGGCCCCATATCGACCGTGAAAAGACGCTGCATCATCTCCTCGGGCGAATCGATGTAAGTGATAGAGGTGTCCGTGTAGCAGTTGGGATACTTGAGCAGCATCGCCACGGTCTCGCGCACCCAGGGCCAGCCAAAGTGGGTCAAACTAAAGCGCACATTTGGATGCGTTGCGATTGTGTGCTCAAATGCAAGCGGGTTACTGCGCGAGAGCTCTGCACCAGGCTCCCAAGACATACCGGCATGGAAAACCACCGGCTTGTTATAGCGCTCGCACAGCTCGTAAAGCGGCTCGGCCACAGCATCATCGGGGGCAAAACCCTGCTTTGCAGGATGCAGGCAAAGCCCCTTTGCCCCCAACTCGGTAAAGGCGCGCTCCAATTCGTCTGCGGCACCGCTCACCTGCGGGTCTACGCTCGCAAATCCCCACAGACGATCGGGATGCGCGGCAACCAGCATGGCAATCTGGTCATTGGTGCCAAAGTGCCCTCCGCATGCCGTGGTTACATCGAGCGGCATGAGCACGCTCTTCTGCACATCGCAGACGTCCATCTCGACTTGAAGCTCATCCCAATCCATGGGGCCCATATGCCCCATACCAAATTCTCGTGACCAAAAGCCGAATCCATCAGGCTCATCACCCGGCGTACAGATCTCGCCGTAGAGCATAGGATGGACCAACATGTCGATAACCATTTCGTACTCCTTTCCAGGCATTTGACCCTAGTACGGCTCAAACGAACCAATCACTCGGGACGACAGCTCAGCGCCCGCCTTCATACACGCCGGAATATCAAGGTCATCGATCACGCCCTTGGTAAACCCGGCAATATACGAGTCGCCGGCACCCACGGTATTAACGACCTTCTCCGCCGGTACGATCCCGCACTCATAGAAGCGCTCACCGTCATAGGCAATGCTTCCCTTCTCGCCAAGCGTGGCAACCGCAACGCGCGGTCCCAATTCCTGCACGTGGCGTACCCAGTCTCGCAGCTCCGGAGTGTCCTCTTCAAACGACATGAACGCATAGTCTACGTAAGGAAAATGAGCCTCGCATGCATATTCGGGATCCTGGCTGAACACCGAGAAGTCCATAACCACCGTCTTGCCCGCATCATGCCATTCGGGCAGGAGGTCCAAACAATTGCCAAACAGGTCGGTATGAATGATGTCATGCTCTAGGATAAACGCCCGGTCATCTTCATTCGGACGATATGTCTCCATTACGCCATCGATTGCCTCGAGATGCACGCGATCGACGCCGTCTTTCAATGCCATGAGCATCACCGAGGTGTCGCCATCCTCCACCCGCAGATGTGAGATATCGAGCCCCTCAGCGGCCAGCGCCTCTCTCATCTTGTCTCCGTACTCGTCCTTGCCGACAACCGACACGGCGGATACCGAAACGCCCATTCGTGCAAGATGGATACCCCAGTCAATGCCATTACCAGTCGGATAGAACACGCCGATGTTTTGATAGACGTCCGCACAGCAAAAACCAGCCGCGCACGCTTTAATACCCATGGTCTTCTCCAATGTTCAAAAGGGGACCCACCACATGGCGAGCCCCCTTTTCGCGTTTCGCTTATTGTTTTGCATCGGCCGTCCAAGGCCTCATAGCCAGACCGCCGTACGCTTTCTTAAGCTATTCGACGATTGTTGCTCCGTGGCCCCAAGAACCTTCCATACCGCACACGGTCGAGGCAAACCCGGCAGCAAAGTCGAGCGCGCGCTCGATGGCCTCGGCGCCATCCTCACCGCGCTTGGCGGAATCGAGATAGCACATCAAAAACGAGGTGAGGAACGAGTCGCCCGCCCCCATGGTGTCCTTCATGTCCGTTACCGGTTTAGCCAGCTGGCGGTAATAACGCTCGCCGTCGTAAGCAATGCAGCCCTCGGCGCCCGCCGTAGCCGACACAAAACGCGGACCCAGGCCCTTCACCCATGCCAAACGCTCGCGAATCTCGTCCTCACTCGCAGCATCCGCCGCACTAAAGAAAGCAAAATCGACGTAGGGCGCAATCTGCTCGTAGTACTCGTCAGTGGAGTCGTCCGAAAAGTCAAAAGAAACCGTGACGCCCGCAGCCTTCAACTTGGGAAGCTCGCGCTCGGTAAAGCAATAGTTACCCGAATGAACCACATCGAACTGCTTCATGTACGAAAGGTCAAAGCGATCGAGGACATAGCGCGCATCGCCACGGATACCGCCCTCGTTGGAGCCGAGGAAGACACGGTCACCGTCAACGACGGTCACGCGAGCCGCTCCGTTCTCGCCAATCATCTGCTCGCACTTGTCAAGCTCGATATCCTCATCCTCGAGGCTTGCAATGACATGCTCGGCAGCGGCATCATTGCCAAAAATGCCCATGTATGCGGAGCGTGCGGCACCGCATTTCTTGGCATAAACGGCGAAGTTCACCGCATTGCCGCCGGGATACATGGTGTGGATATGCTCGTAGCGATCGACGACGTTGTCGCCAAATCCGAGCGCGTTAACGTTAAATGCCATGGCCTTTGCTCCTTCTAGTACTCGACAACACCCATATAGCGACGGAAATCGGGATCGTGATCAAACACCTTACCGCGTGCGGCACGCAGCTCGCAGTTCATGGCGTAGAACAGCACCGGGTCCAGATAGGCACGGACGCTCGCCGGCACGGCTTCCATACCGTACTCCTTGGCATCGAGCACCATCAGCGTATCGGTATGCGTCTTAAGGAACGCCAGGGCGCGCTCGTCCATAGCACGGCACTCGCTGGAGCCCATCTGCAGGAAGTAAAAAACGCCATCCTGAGTAGCCTCGAAGGGGC
Source organism: uncultured bacterium (assembly GCA_905215835.1). Lineage (GTDB taxonomy): Bacteria > Actinomycetota > Coriobacteriia > Coriobacteriales > Coriobacteriaceae > Collinsella. The sequence continues at coordinate 4,893 of CAJMRR010000038.1, forward strand.
CATGGAAGTACTCGGCAGAGTGGATGTAGCTGCAGTGCTGCCACTGCATCTCCATAAGAGAGCAGATAGCGAAACCGTAGGTCTGGCTAAAGTTGGGACCGCTGCCCAGAATATAGAAGAACTCGTGCTCCTGGCAAAGCTTGGCAAAGCGATCGCCCAGCTCGGCATTTACCTTCTCGCGTGCCGGGGGAAGAATCTTATCCATCTCGGCGATACCGGCATACATATCGGCAAGATCGGCGTAACCCTCCTGCTGATCGAGCAGCTCTGCCGCAAGCGACAGCGAAATGCCAGCGGGGACCTCGGCCTGCGGCACGCCCTCGCCCCACGGGTAGACCCACGTGGTCCATTTACCGGTGTCGATCTTAGATCCAGCGTTGTCGGTCTGGGCGATCACCGTAGCGCCGGCAGCAAGGGCAATCTCGCAGCCCTCGACGACCTCAGGGGTGTTGCCACTGTGGCTACAAGCGATGACCAGGGACTTCTCGCCCAGACGACGCGGACGCATGATATCGAACTCGCGAGCCGTATAGATATACGAAGTGAAGGTGGTTGCCTCGCGCTGCAGAAGCTCATGGGCCGGGATCAAATCGATCATGGAGCCACCGCAAGCAATCCAGTAGACGCTGTCGAACTTGCCCTTCTCGGCAATTGCCTCTTTGATCAGATCGTGTGCGTTCATATCCAGTTCCTTTCTTGTTTGGCCGCAATCAATGACGTTGGCTGCGTGGCCGATAGTTGTTTTAGTCAATCAGATATTTCTCGAATGCGGCCATGTTCTTGGCATCCGCCGCCGCCGGATCATCGTAGTAACGACCGTCCGTGATTTCCTGGCCCAGCATGCCGTCGAAACCATGGGCGTTGAGCGTGGCGACGAAGGCGTCCATATCGTGCTTGCCATCGCCCCACACCAGATGGCCATACGGGTCACCGTCGATAAAGTGCATCTCGTGAATTGCCCCATCACCAAAGGCAGCAAACCAGTCCTCGAGCGTCTCGCCCGCAACGCCCATCGCGGTTGTATCAACCATGGGCTGTAAGTACGGGCTCGCGACCTCGTCAATCATGCGCTTCGCATCGGAAACCGTCGTCACAAGGTTGCTCTCCTCGGGACGCAGACTTTCCATCGTAAGCACCAGACCGTGCTCGCCGGCATACTCCGCCAGAATGGACAAGTGCTCGCGGCTGCGCTTCCAGGCTTCCTCGCGGTCCTCGTCCCAGTCGCCCCAGCCCGAGTTGACGGACATACGGTCGCACCCAAGTACCTCGGCAAGCTCAATGCCGTGCTTAAAGTACGCCAGGCTGCGCTGTTCATGCAGCGGTTTGCGTGCGCAGTACTGCCAAGGATAGACAACATTCTCGGGGCACAGAGTACGATACCTAAGCCCACGGTCTGCAGCCTTTTTCGCCAGGACCTCAGCCTCAAAGTAGCCCGTGTGGTCGAGCGTCACATGCGGCTCCGCACACCACAGCTCAATGGACTCAAAGCCCAAGCGCTGCTGCACATCAAGGAAGTAATCGAGCGACCACATGATGTAGTGGATATTCATGCCCGCAATCTGCTCGCGGCGCAGCGTCGGTTTGGATTCAGGCATCTTATGCCTCCTTATTTCGATTGAACACGATTTGTCCGTCCGACATCGTCATGTCAACCGCAAGATCACGTGCGTCGCGATAATCGAGGTCGAACACATCCCGATCGAGCACGCAGATATCGGCAAGCTTGCCAACCTCAAGCGTACCCAGCTCGTCTTCGCGCATCAGGTCGTACGCGCCCCCGGCAGTCCAAGCGCACAAGAGCTCGACAAGCGTCAGCGTGTTGACCTCATTCACGGGCAGTCCGTCGTCGAAGTATCCGCCGCACGCACTGTAGATTGACTCGCCCAAGCTCGGAATCAACAGCGGCAAATCCGTGCCACAGCACACTGTGCATCCGGAATCTTCCATGCCGCGGCGATTCCAGCTGTGCAAAAGTCGCGTCTCGCCAATTTGTCGACGCATCATCGACAGGCAATCCTCGCGCCGGTCCAGCGTCAGAATCTGCGGATAGACCTCGCAAATTCCACCTAACTTGCCAAACTCGACAAGGTCGGTCGGGTCAGAGTTCTCGAGATCGGTAATCGCATGGCGGCGAAGCATCCGTCCATGCTCGTCTCGAGGCAGCGAGGCATAGAGCGCCACGGTGCGACGAACGGCGCCATCGCCCTGGCAATGCAAGGAATATCGGAAGCCGTCAGCATCAATTGCACGCAGCTCGTTCTCAATCAGATCCCACTCTGGCTCCTCGACGACCGTCTTGCCGGCAGCGCCCGCATCGGCCGAGTCCTCATAGGGTTCAATCATCTCGGCAAGCCCCGCCCATACGCCGCGATCGGTCATACGGTTGAAGCCAGAAAAACGAACGAACGGTCCCCGGAAGCGCTCTCGCGCCTCGCGGGCATATGCCAGATTTGCACCGGCGCCCACCGGCTGCGACATCATAGAGACGCGAACCGTCAGCTCACCAGATTCCTCACGGCGAGCCATTTCGTCGGCAAAGCCGTAGTAGTCATCAAACGCCATTTCCTTGATGGCGGTAACACCACGCTCGTTAAGCATGCTCATGTAGTCCGAATACCCGGCACGCACCTCGGGCAGCGCGAGGAAATCGCTCATCATGCGCCAGATCTTCTCGGCATAGCACGCCTGGGGTGTAAAGCCGTATCGCGCACTGGCGGCAGCATTGAGAACGCAGGTCTCCGTACCCGATGTAAAGCAGACGACGGGGATATCGCCAAAACAATCGTCAAACACAGCTGCTGTATTTGCGTTCTCGGCATCCGATGCCAACGTTTCGGGTAGGTTGTGGCCAAAAGCCGCCGCGCAATCCGGATGATCTTCTTTCCATGCACGCAAGAGCGACACGGCCTCTTTGGCATCAGCGATGCCGGACAGATCAGACCCCAACGTCCGCAGCGCCCAGCCTGTATAGAAGGTATGTACATCGATCAGGCCAGGCATGACGGTGCGGTCGCCCAGGTCAACTACCTCGTCCGCCTGGGTCAAATACGAAGCTACCTCACACTTGGTGCCAACAGCCTCAATTCGATTGCCACGGACCGCTACGAAACCTTCAAACGGCAGGTCCCCCGTACCGGTAAAGACGCTCTTAGACGTCAGGACCGTCAAACGATCAGACATCACAACCACCTACACCGGAAGCATGCCAGAGATTGCCGTTACGATCAGGCCAAAGACGACCATGAAAATGAAGAACTTCCAAATGGTCTTCCACCATTGGCCAAACGAAATCCTAGCCACGGCAAGACCGGCGACCGTCATGCCCGCCACGGGGCTGATGGTGTTGATGGTCTGGTTGGCAAACTGGAGCGCGGTGACGGCCGCCTCGGGATTGAGGCCCATGAGCTCGGTCAGGGGGCCCATAACGGGCATGGTGAGCGCCGCCAGGCCAGAACTCGAGGGAACCAGCAAAGAGAGCAGGCCAAGGACGATATACATAAACGTGGTGTAGACGGCGGCGGGTGCACCGGCAAGCGCGGTAGCGAGCGCCTGGAGGATGGTGTCGATGATCATGCCGCCCTCGGCGATGACCAGAATACCGCGAGCGATACCGATAACGATGGCAGCGTACGCAAAGTCGGCGAGACCCTTAACGAACTCCTCTGCGATCGTCTGCTGGTCAAGGCCGCCCAGGATACCGGCAAGCAAGCCCATGCCAAGGAACACGGCGGAAATCTCATTCATGTACCAGCCCTGGGTAACAAGACCCCAGACGATAATGCCCATACCGCAAGCAAAATCGATAAGCACGAGCTTCTGACGGATAGTGAACTCTTCCTCGATGGAGGCATCGGTCACGGAAAACTCGATACGCTTGAGCTTATCGTCCTCGTACACAATGGACGACTCGGGGTTTTTCTTGACGCGCATGGCGTAGCGCATGGCCCATGCGATACCGACGGCAGTGAAGATGACCCAAGAAACGGCGCGCAGCCACAGTTGCGGATTACCCTCGATGCCAATGATGCCTTGGGCGATCAAAACATTAAACGGGTCGATGGTCGAAGCACAATATCCCAGGTTAGGACCAAGGAAGCAGATGATGAATGCCGTCATCGAGTCATAACCGATACCCATCATGATGGGAATGAAGATGGCATAGAACGGCAGGGCTTCCTCAGACATACCAAACGTAGTGCCGCAAATGGACAGCAATGTCATCGTGATGGGAATGATGAGGATGTCCTTGTTCTTGAGCTTTTTAATCACACGGCTCATGCCGGCATTCAAAGCGTTGGTCTTGGTGATGATCGCGAACGATCCGCCAATCAATAAGACGAACGCAACGACGTCGGCAGCCTCTTGGATACCCTTGGTGGGCGCTTGCAGAACCGCGAAGATATCCTGACCCAGATTGATGGTCTCGCCGGTCTCGGAATCGGTGTAGTTCTTATCGACCTGTTCATAGGTTCCAGCAACGGCGACTTCACGCTCGCCCGCTGCTGTCGAAATCGTCTTGCGCTGATACTGACCAGAGGGAACGATCCAAGTCAGGACCGCAAAGACAACGATCAGCAAGAACATGATCGTATAGACATGCGGTAATTTGAACTTAAAACGTCTGTTTGTCTTCTTCGCCTTCGTATCTGACATAGATACCTCCAAAGAACTCGAGACTGCATCGCATCTCGCTTCAACGTTTGCACAATGCAAACGTTCTATGACGTCCCATAGATTACCAGCAGCTTTTTCCTTCATCAAGATAATTTCAAACTGATTGCCGCAACGCGGTTGAACGGTTGCGTTTGCGCTGTGAACGGTATGGAAACGCCCGGTGAGATGATCCACCGGGCGCTTCCATTCGCAATGTCCTAGATGTCAAAAACGTAGCGAGACCCAACGATTCGCTGACGACCGATGATAAACGGCCGCCGCTGCTCATCGAAAAAGAAGGCTTCCATATAAAACAAGGGTTCGCCAACGGGAACTGCCAACAGCCGAGCGACCTCGGGCGACGCGCACGCGATCTCGAGCGTGCACGGGTCGGTAAACGCGGGCGTGCGGCCCGTCCGGTTGCGCACGAACTCAAAAATGGATTGGTTAGATAGAGGTGCCGTTGATAGATAGGCGTTGTCCTCGTAAACGTATATGTTGTTCTCGAGCATGACAGGGACGCCATCGGCAGTACGCACGCGCTCAACGCAAATCAAGTCAGTTCCAACGGGAACACCAAAGAACTGTGCTTCGGTGGAATCCGCCGGCAGTATCTTTCTCGAAATGACACACGCCCCCGGTTCCATTCCGTTAACGCGGCATGCGTCCGAAAAACTCTGGACGTCATCCTTCTGGCGAATCTTGCGCTTGAGCTTGGGGGCATTGACAAACGTGCCTTTCCCCTGTCGCTTCGTTAGATAGCCCTGCTGGACGAGCTCCTCAATAGCGCGTCGCACGGTAACGCGGCCAACTTTATAGCTCTCAGCCAATTCGAATTCGTTGGGTATCCGCGCACCTGCCTTGTAGGCACCGGAGTTGATTTCGTTTTTAATGATATCAATGACCTGTTGGTACAGCGGTATCGCTGCTTTACCGTCAGTTGGCCCTTCAGTCGGTGGCATATACCCTCTCCCAGCACAATTAAGTCTAAAACGGGCTTAAGGGCATTCAACAAGCCCTTAAGCCCGCATTAGCTTAAAGTATGCTAGGTGTCACACCAAAATGTTGGCTATTTACTCATCAGACCCGAAAAACGCGCAACTACCGCGCTCCTAAGAAAGCGTGAGCAGCTCCGGCAGCTGGTCGATAATCTTGTCCGCGGCATCCTGGCTAAAGCCAAAGCGCTCCTCGCGCTTGGCAATGACCGTCAGGCCGGCTCGCTTGCCGGCAGTGATGCCAGGCACCGAATCCTCAACGCAGCAGCAGCGATTCGCGGGCAGCCCCAGCAGGTCCAGCGCATGCAGGTAGATGTCGGGCTCGGGCTTGCTCTCCTTAAACTGCTCGCCGCTCACCACATACTCAAAGGCATCCGACAGACCGCATGCGTTGAGCACTTCTTCGATGCTATCCATGGGAGACGAGCTGGCAAGCGCCACGCGAACGCCGCGGCGCGGCAGCTCTCGAATCGTATCCACGGCGCCTGGGTTAATCAAAGCCTGATAGTCGCGCGGACGCTTATGCGCCCACTCGTTCCAACGGGCCAACGCTTCCTCGCCAGTGAAATGCCCCTTACCGGCGCGCTCAAACCAATCGACCAGCATATGCAGGAAGAACTGATGCGAGGTACCGACCTGCCCATTCAACTCCTCTTGAGTCAGATTAAGCCCAAGCTCCTTGGCAAACGCGGCAGTCTCGCCCAGGTAGTAATACTCGGTATCGACAATGACGCCGTCCATGTCAAAGATAACGGCGTCGAACGGAAATGCGGACACGGCACCCTCCCTAACAAAAGGGCGCCCGCAAGCGGACGCCCGAGCCATGCACTATCGGCGATTCTAACCCAGCAGCTTATCCAGCGCCACCGCAATGCCGTCTTCGTTATTATTGGCGGTCACCATCTGGGCTACAGCCTTGACCTCATCGACGGCGTTACCCATGGCAACACCGGTACCTGCCCACTCAATCATGGACTTGTCGTTCTGACCGTCGCCAAACGATACAACCTCACTGGCATCGATGCCGAGCTTGGGCAGGGCACCCTCGAGCGCACGAGCCTTGTCGATGCCGGGCGCCGTGTACTCAAAGTACCAGTCGGCCGTAAACATGCCCGAAAGCGTCTGCTTAAAGGGCGCATACATCTCCTCGTAATGTGCCTGCAGGTAGGCCGGATCGCCCGCCGTCAGCAGCTTGTCCACGGGATAAGCATCCGCCACCTCATGAAGGCTCTCGACTTCGCGAATCTTAAGGTCGCAGGCATCGCGCTCGTATTTGACGATATTCTTCTGCGAGCCGTCCGGCAGTGTAATCATGCAGCGATACGAGTCCTCTACATGCAGGTCGCGCCCGAGCGAGATCATGGGGATCACATCATAGTTTTGCAGGTGATCAATCAGACGGTGCAGCTCGTCAGCCGGCATGGCCTGGTCAAAAAGGACCTCATCGGTCTGAGCGTCGACCACATGCGCGCCATTAAAGGCAACCAGCAGACCGTCATGGTTTTGAAGGTCGAGCTCCTGCGCCAGAGCATGTAGTCCCCATGCGGGACGGCCCGAAGCCAAGATGAGCTTAATACCCGATTCCTGCGCCGCGAGCAGCTTCTCGCGCGTACGCGGGCTGATCACCTTCTGATCGTTGGTAAGCGTACCGTCGATATCCATTGCGATGGCTTTGATTGCCATATATGCCTCCCTGTCATTGAATAACCTTGTCTGAGTCATCATACAGAACAGCCACCGCGACTCCGTTTGCAACGGGAAAAATGTCATATTGTCCCGAACATGAACGGCGTGTGGTCGTGAAGCTTTATCGCTCAGGTCAAATACGTCTGCTAGCGACGCTCATCCGTCGGTGCGCCCTCGACGATCGCGATGCCCGCCGATGCACCTAACGCGCTGGCGCCGGCCTCGATGAATGCGCAAGCCTCTTCGTAATTATGGATACCGCCCGCCGCCTTGATTGCCACGGCATCGCCGAGCACCTCGTGCATCAGCCGCACGTCCTCGAGCTTAGCACCGCCAAAGCTTCTGCCGGTCGACGTCTTAAGGAATCCCGGCTTGGCCTCCAGCGCGATCTCGCATACACGGCGCTTGGCGGCGTCGTCGCCGTCCAGCTTGCACATCTCGACGATTACCTTGTCAGTGATGCCATGCGCGCGACAAAAATCAGCAATGGTAGTCATCTCGCGCTCGATGGCATCAAAATCGCGGTTCTCGATCGACCCCTGATTCAAAACGTAGTCAATCTCGGTAAAGCCACACGCAGCGTATTCCTCAAACCTCGCAAGCTTCTCCTCAAGCGTCATAGTGCCCTGGGGAAAGTCGATAGCGCCGGCAAGGATGATGTCAGAGCCCTCGAGCATGGCGCGGCCCGTCTCGTACTCCTGCAGGTTCGCAAATACGCAGCGAAAGTTGTACTTTAACGCCTTCTCGACATAGTGCTCAAACGTGTCCTCGGGGGCATCGATATAGTCGATGTATTTATTGATGGGTTTGGCAAGCGTCATGCTGGGCCTCCTTGTTCAGGGCCGACAACCGATTCGTGGTTTCACGCGAAAAACCACGTTCAATGTACGCCCGGCATGCAAGGACAGCGTCCGCATTCCGACAAGTGGTATGAAATTAGCCGTAAACGTATAATTTACGGCAGCGAATGGCACCGCACGCGGATGCCGACAGCAAGACATCCCCCCCTCAATACACCCTCATGCCCATTTAAATAGCAAGGGGCCCGTATCTGTTGGGATACGGGCCCCTTTCGGCCATGACCTATCTCAGCAACAAAGACTACTTGCGGTGAGCGCGGTAGAACTCGATCGCACCATCTTATCCGAGCCGGGGCACGTTTGCATAGCGTGGCGCGTGACGGTTGCAAAACCACCCCATTTGAAACAAAGGCAAAAAAGTACTTGCAAAGACGCGTTCCGACATATAAGTTGAAAAAAGACCGCCGTTGCGGTTTTAAGTAGATCGAGCATATGAAGTTTGAGTTTTAGCGTGTAAGAGAAGGAAGATCGGCAAAGTACAACCCCAAACGTAATGACAACTTAATGAGGTAACTGCCACATGTGAGGCACCTAGGGCATTGCTGTCTCGATTTTGAGCACGATGCCTTCCGCCTTGCATGGGCCGTTCCATCCCGCCCCTGCAGCAACTGTCTCACGGGCTCATTGAAAACCGCATAGCACCCCAACGTCAGCACATCACCCACGGCAAGCACATCACTCACGACAACCAACACATCAACAAACAGCACGAACATCAACCGATTGGAGAAGCTATGACAAACCACCACGCAGAAGACGGCGATAAGAAAAGCATTCTGGATGCCCGCATTGAGCGAGCATATGCAAACGAATATGACGCCGCCTTTGCCGCCGCGACCATCAAGAACTACGCGTCGCTACCGCTCGCGACGATCTTGGCCGACCACCCTCAACTGCTGAAGCGCTGCACAAAGATCATGGGCGACCCCGACATTCGCAAGCTGACAGACCCCTATGCCCCAAAACGCGACAACGATTCGCACGTTCTTACCGTAGGCTGCCTAGCCCATATGCTTACGGCGCTCGACACGAAACTCAAGCTCGAATGGGAACCCGACGAGCGTCATGAACTCGAAAGCAAGCGGAACGCCCTGCGCACCGCACTGTTCCTTCCGTTGGACGGCCTCAAGCGCTGCAACGTCGAGCTCAATACACAGGCGCGGCAAAAGCCCGGGACCACGGGGCAGAAAACTCCAAGACCCCATGCGGCCATCGTCGACCGCAACCGATATAACCGCATGACCGCGCACTTTTCCGCCGAGGGAGCAGCCATAAGGACGCTGATCGACCTGCTGTGCCTCCTGAACATCAACGAGCTGTTTGAGGGCTATCTCGCCCTTGTTCCCGCGACGGCACCCAAGTCGGTAGCAAAGATCATCGAGACCTGCAGACGCCAGTTTGAGCGCCATCGCAATGGCAGCGAGATGAACGCCAGCATCGCGCAGTACTACGCGGCTCATTACAAAAATGACGGATGTGCCCCTGTCGAGCATCAGCTGCGGC
>CAJMRR010000039.1 GCA_905215835.1 uncultured bacterium
CCTGGCTCAGCGTAAGCGAGCCGCGCTTGGCGAGCTCCAGCATGGCCAGGAAGGTGACAACGAGCTGCTCGGTGGTGGCATCGCCGTCCAGCAGCTCGCGGAAAGTGCAGGTTTGGTGCGCCATGGTAAAGCGGTCGACCGAGGCCACCGTCAGGTCGAGCGGCACGCGATGCGGCGCCACGTGCTCGGCCTCCAGCAGGAAGGTCTGTCGTTTGCCATCCAGGTCGGCACAGATAACGGCCAGACCGCGCAGGGTAATGCCGGCCAGATAGTCGGGCATGAGGCCCAAGAACTCGGGGTCGGGGCCGGCCACGCGCGGATGCATGCGGCTTTCGGCCTGCATGCGCGCACCGAGGGCCGCAGCCGCACCTTTAAACTGCTTGTAGGCAATCAGGCGCTGGATCAGGACCTCACGCAGCGCGTCGCCGTCAAGCGTGCTGAGCTCCTCGAGGTCTTCGTCGAACTCGTCATCGTCGTCATCGACTTTGCGCGGGGCCTCCTGCGGCACCAGAGAGGCAGCCTTGATGTCCAAAAGGGTTGCCGCGACCAGCAAAAAGTCGCTTGCTACGTCCAGGTCCAGCGCCTCGATGCGCTCGGCCTCGGCAAGGTACTGCTCGGCCACCTCGCTGATCGAGATGGCACCGATATCTACTTTTTGGCGGGTTACCAGCTGCAGCAGCAGGTCGAACGGTCCGCTGTAGACCTGCGTCGACACGCGATACGACATCTTCGACCTCCTTTGACGGCGCCTTCGCGGCGCGGTTTGGGTGCATGCTGCGACCGTTTTACACGGACGACCTGTAAGTTTACCTTAGATGCCGGCGATTGCGAAGTTGAGCAGCTGCTCAGCAAGCGGATACACGGTAACGTCGAAATAGCGGCCGATTACATCGATGCCGGTCCACATAGGCAGCAGGTATAGAACCAGGATGAGTATGGGCATAGCGTATTGCTGCATGCGGTAATAGTTGTTGAGCGCCTTGCCCTTGAGGAAGGGCACGATGATCGACGAGCCATCAAGCGGCGGAATCGGAATGAGGTTAAAGAACGCGAGCGACAGGTTGACCACGATAAACGTGGCGCCGAAGTTCATAATTTGGGACGCCACGGCAAAGGACATGCTGGCGTAGAGATTGCCGTACGTTACGTGCATGAGGGCGGCCGCGAGGCACGCGAGTGCGATATTCGATGTGGGGCCGGCTACGCTCACCAGGACCTCGTCGCGCTTGGGGTGCTTGAGGTTGTTGAGATAGACGGGCACGGGCTTGGCGAAGGCGAACACGGGACCGCCTGCGGCGAGCATGAGCAGCGGCAAGATGATGGTGCCAAACGGGTCGATATGGTTGAGCGGGTTGAGCGAGACGCGGCCGCGCGAGCGAGCCGTTTTGTCGCCGAGCGCCCAGGCTGCGGCGGCGTGCGCGCTCTCGTGGATCACGATGCCAACGATGACGGCAACGGCACTGGCGAGCAGGTTCATGATGTAGCTGCTGGACATAACGCTCCCCTAGCGGACGCGGCGCGAGGCGCGCGTGAGCAGGTAGTCAATTACAAACAGGATCACAGCGACGATAGCATAATCCAGGCGGAATACACCGCCAAAAGGCGACGTGATGACGCCGTAGCCGGCGATGGCGCTCGGCAGTGCACGCGAAAGCTCAACGACAAAGCCAACGATCTGCAGCTTGGCGGTGAGGCCGCTAAAGCACAGCAGCACGGTCATCGCGCTCATAAAAATGCCGCAGATGCGACAGGCGGTGGCGATGATGCTCATCGCCACGGCAGCGGCCTTACGAGAGTTCACGCGCGGTCTCCTCTTCGATCTGGGTGGAAAGCTCCAGCCATTCGTCCTCGAGCTTGGGCAGCTCTTGCTTAAGGCCGTTATATTCCCCCAGCGCGGCGTTGAACTTGTCTTGATCGGCATAAAGCTCTTCGCTTGCCATCAATTCCATAAGCTCGTCATAGCGGGCGCGCTTTTTGTCGAGCTCCGTCTCGATCTTCTTGAGCTGGTTACGCACGCCCTTGAGTTTTTTGTTGAGCGCGGCGCGGGCCTGGGCCTCGGCGCGCTTTTGCTCCTTGGTCTTTTTGCCCTCGGCAGGCTTGGGTGCGGCGGGCGCATCGGACTGGGCCGCGGTGACCTTAGCGGACTTGGCCGCGGCCGGTGCGCTCTCCCCTGCCGCCTCGGCGGCGGCGCGGGCTGCGAGGTCCTCGCGCTTGTAGAGGTAGTAGTCGTAGTCGCCGTCGTAGACCGTGACCTTGCCGTCGCGGATGTCAATGATGCGGTTGGCCACAGCGCGTACCAGGTGCTCGTCGTGGCTGATCAGCACGATGGTGCCGGGGAAGTTCTGCAGGGCGTTCTCGAGCATGTCCACCGAGTCGATGTCAAGGTGGTTGGTGGGCTCGTCCAGGCACAGGAGCGCCTCGGGGGCCACGAGCATTTTGGCGAGCGCCAGGCGTGCCTTTTCGCCGCCGGAGAGGACGCGTACCTGCTTTTCGATTGCGTCGTTGTCGCTAAACAGGAAGGCGCCCAGCAGGCTGCGCTGCTGCGGCACGGTCCACTTGGGCGTGACGGTGTCGATTTCTTGCAGGACGGTATTGGACTCGGTCATGCCCTCGAGTGCGTGCTGGGCGTAGTAGGCCACGCCCACGTTGGTGCCCAGGTCCCGGGTGCCGGTGGTGGGCGGCTCCAGGCCGGCGAGGATCTTCATAAGGGTGGACTTGCCGGCGCCGTTGGGGCCGACGAGCGCCACGTGCTCGCCGCGGTAGAGCTTGAGGTCGATGTCACTGTAGATGTGCTTGTCGCCGTAGGACTTGGAGATGCCCTCCAGGCCCACGACCATGTCGCCGGAGCGCGGCGGATCGGGGAACTTAAAGTCGATGTGCTTGTGGCCCTCGGGCAGGATGACGAGCTCCTTTTTGATCTGCTCGATCTTTCGGATGCGCTCCTGAGCCTGCGCTGCCTTGGTGGGCTTGTAGCGGAACTTGTCGACGAAGACCTGCATGTGGGCGATGTCGCGCTCCTGGGCGGCGCGCTTGGCGCGCATCTGCTCCAGGTTGTCCTCGCGCTGCTTGAGGTAGCTGCTGTAGTTGCCGGTGTAGGTGGTCACGCGACGGTTTTCGAGTGCGGCGACGTGGTCGACGCAGGCGTCCATGAAGGCGCGGTCGTGGCTGACGATAAGCACGGCACCGTCGTAGTTTGCGATAAAGCCGCGCAGCCACTGGACGCTCTCGAGGTCCAGGTGGTTAGTGGGCTCGTCCAGTAGCAGCAGGTCGGGGTGGCGCAGGAAGAGCTTGGCCAGCGCGATGCGCATCTGCCAGCCGCCCGAGAACTCGGAGCACGGGCGCTCAAAGTCGGTGACCTTAAAGCCCAGGCCGGACAGGATCTTGCGCGCGTTGCTCTCGAGCTCGTAGCCGCCCAGGTGCTCAAAGCGGTCCTGGACCTGGCCGTACTCGTTAAGGAGCGCATCGACGTCCTTGCCCTGCTCGGAGAGCTCGGTGATCTGAGCCTGCAGCTCGTTGGCGCGCTCGCCCATGCGGCGAATTTCCTTGGCGGCCGCCATTACCTCGGCAAGGATGGTGGTGTCCTTGTGCTCCAGGTTGGTTTCTTGCTCTAGATAGCCTATCTGGCAGTCCTTGGCGTACTGGACCTGGCCGGCGTCGGGGCTGTCGATGCCCATGATGATTTTGAGCATGGTGGTTTTGCCGGCGCCGTTGGGTCCCACGAGCGCGAAGCGCTCGCCGGGGTTGATCTGGAAGGACGCGCCGCTAAAGAGGACGCGCGCGCCGAAGCTTTTTTCGATCTTGTCGACCAGGAGGATCATGGTGCCGCCTTTGACCTTGTTTTCCTATATGAAAAAAGGCCCCAACTTGCGTTGGAGCCTCATTCAATGCTCGGGTGGAGACGAGGGGGATCGAACCCCTGACCTCTTGACTGCCAGTCAAGCGCTCTCCCAGCTGAGCTACGCCCCCGTGCGAAGAAGTACTATACGGGAACTCCCCCGGCGATGCAAGGACAATTTTGGAAAAACTTTCCGGGGGCGCCGTCGCGGCCCCGCGGGGCCGGGCCAGCCCGCGGGGGCGCCCGACCCCCGCACGGCCCGTACGCCGGCCGAATTGGCGCGCGGAACGCGACCCTCCCCGCGCAACCGGATTTCCTATGCGTCGCCAGTCCCATTATCGGGTCCGATTGCGAACCGTCCCTCATCTGCGTCTCAGAACTATGCCGGTTTACTACGATGAATCAGGAATGTTCGACCACGCACGCCTTTTCGTGTAACCGTCGGGCTTTCTACCTGCGGTTTTGCAAACGGAGAACACGCGGTGCTCGGGGGTCGCCGATCCGTCGTAGTAAACCAGCATGGTTTTGAAATGGCATCAGGTTGAATTCACGCAGAAATGTTTTGGAGCCCTGAATTTAAGGCCTTAACTTTTTATAAAACACTTTTTATCTGTGACGGGCCTAGATTAGCTGTTGTCTAGCATCGAACTTGATCTTGCGTTGTGCGACTTGCTCGTGCATGGTAGTATTTCACGACGTGAAGCGAAGAAATTAGGCCTGAGTTGCCTTTGCTAGAATTGCATTCACCGTTCATAAGGGCTCTTGGCGCAACGGTTAGCGCAGGGGACTCATAATCCCTGGGTTCTGGGTTCGAATCCCGGAGGGCCCACCAGAGTATTTCGAAGCCGGGCATTACGCCCGGCCTCTTTGTTATTGGCGCTGCAGACTAGGTTTGCCATCCAGAAACGTAAAGTTATTAACATTCATATTCGTAATTAACAATGGGTATGTCGCCAAGATGCTGCCCAGTCAACACATGGCGTAAATCGATAGATATGAAAAAAGGCCCCAACTTGCGTTGGAGCCTCATTCAATGCTCGGGTGGAGACGAGGGGGATCGAACCCCTGACCTCTTGACTGCCAGTCAAGCGCTCTCCCAGCTGAGCTACGCCCCCGTGCGAAGAAGTACTATACGGGAACTCGGACGGCGATGCAAGGACAATTTTGGAAAATATTTTACGGTGCGTGGAACGGCGTAGAGCCGAAGAGACACTCGATGCCCGAAATAGCCCGCGGGGCGCGCCCCGCGGGCAGCGGCAAGCTCGCCGCCCTCCTTCCCGGGGCTCGGCATGTCGCCCCAGGTGCCGCCGGTCAGAACAAAGCAATCCGCGGTGCTTCCGCGGGAGGGTTTCGTCTGAGCCTCTATCCGCTCCTTCGGGCCAATTTACTGAACCGTGCGTAGCTCGCGCCAGCTGGTCGCTTCATAAACGGACCGGTTTACTACGACGATTCCCGGATTTCTGACCTCACGCCTGCTTTCGCAAAACGGGCAGGTAATCTACCTGCGGTTTTACGAGCGGCGAATTCGGTGTGTTCAGCCACCCTCAATCCAACGTAGTAAACCGGCATTGTTTTAAAATGACACTTAATTACTGGCAGCATATAGAGTATTAAAAATGCTCACTAGGCCATTATTACTTACCAATACCAAGCCAATTGCACAGAACGTTGGCGCGCAATCTGGTCTCAGCACATCTCATCGCTTCGGTTTTTGGCTTGTAGCGCAACTCCAATCGCTTACACACACTGTGAATGATGGCATCAAGCTGTTCGTGATCATTGAGCATGTCATGAGTTACAAGAAATACGTCGTATCCCATGCTTTGTAATGCTGTCATTCGAGAGGCATCGTGGTCAAGCACAGCGCCCGATCCATGGATAACCTCTCCTTGAAGTTCGATAATCACAGCCTTCATTGTTATTGGGTTTACGATGACGATATCGCCGTAACAGACTTTCTGACCTGCGATTTTCCGAGCTGAATTCGAAAGCGGTGTTAAGTCGTTGACGTATATGTTTTTAAACTCCGCTCCGCCAGCACGTCTCGAATGACTTAGCAACATGATTCCAGCAACTTCTAGCGGGGATGCGGCAATACCCATTACCTGTTGTGCGGCTTCGTAGAATTGCTTTCCCCACATCTCGCCCTTAACCTTCGCTGCAAATCTGTGCAGTTCTTCTATTTCAATAAGAGGCTTTCTCATCCAGAGCGATGTGCCCTTTCCGTTAGCTTTATTTCCGGATCCGTTATCCCGCTGCCCACTTTGATTATTCTCACTATCCTTCTGGTGCGTCCGGGCATAGACTCGCTTCCATGGGGCCTCGTCTTGTGTTTCGTCTAGTTCAAACAGATTTTCTGTGGTGTACTGCTCTTCTTCTGATTTTGCCTGCTCAAGTGTCATGTCGACCGCAGACGATGGTTTAAAAACCGAGAACCATCCGCAGAACTCGTACATAGACAGAACCAGGTCGCATGAAGAAACGCTTCGAGTCATGGTGAATAGCGTATTAAGAGGGTCTGTGACGCTAAAGCCCATACCCGTGTCGATGGAAACCTTCTCTGTATAGGCGCTGTTCCATCGGATGGTCCGTCTTGTCTCGGAATGCAGGTTGCTTCGTGTTGATGCTGCTGTGATGACTGGCGTCTTGAGGACGTCGGTTACGAAAGGGGCTTGGGATAGGGCTCGCCAGCCGTCATCGGAGCTGGGTAGGCGCGGGTAGAGGTTGCGCACTTGGGGCGGGCAGCGCCAGTAGCGGAATGCGGTGTTTGCGCAGACGATTCCGTCCATTTGCGCCTCCCCTGGTTTCGACCGTAGACCGTGCGGATTGCGGGTATGGCCGATTATTTACCGGGGCATCATGCGGGTAAGTACGGGAAGCTGACCAAATGCTGACCAAATACTTGACGAGTTCCGCCGAAAAACCTTCGTGTGATAGAAATCCGCTGGAAGGCGCTCTGGGCGTGTGGTCCCTGTCTCCACATTTGCGCTTGGATCGCATGGGGAATTCAATGAAAATACGCATGCGTTTTATACGAAACGTGCGATGGCGTCAGCAAAAAGGGTGGAATAAAAATCTCGCCTTAGACGACTGCGATTTGATTTTGGTGCCAGTTTTGGTGTCAGCCTTGGTGTCAAAAAGAAAAAGGTCAGAGGCTAAACACCACTGACCTGTGCTTTAGATGGTGGGCGATACAAGATTCGAACTTGTGACCCCATCCGTGTGAAGGATATGCTCTACCCCTGAGCCAATCGCCCGTCGCCTTTCGGCAAAAGAGATACTATCATAGCCGCGCGTGGTTTACCAAGAACTTTTTGCCCCCGATTTTAAATTCGTGGGTGCTAGCCAAACCAAAACAACCAAAGCAATCGGAAAAACTGCAGCTCAACCACCCTTTACCGTTTTATCCACGAGGTCTCTGGGCGGCAGATAAGTCGTGCGTTGTTGTAGGCCATGTCGAGCGTGAGACAGGTGCGCGCGGCGTAGAAGCCGTCCTCGCGCTGGATGGTCAGCGCCAGCTCGGGCTTGTCGCCGGTTAGGCAAAGCGGCAGCAGCAGCTGGATCCGGCCGCCGTAGAACTGGGGGACCGCGAGCGTGTAGTTTGCGGCGGCGCGGCGGGCGGCCTCGACGACGGCGCCCTCAAAGGCGCGGCGCAGCAGCAGCGAGTTGCCCTCTCCCATCAGGCTGGCGGGAATGCGCGTAAGGTTTTCCTCGTCGCCCAGAATGTGGTCGATGTTGGAGCGGATGGGCAGGCGGTAGTCAAAGACCAGCTCGGAGGGGTCCTCGGCAAAGCGCACGCGACACGGCAGGTACTCAAACGACACCAGCATGGGGTCGCTTTCCTTAAAGAAGCCCTTCAAAAACCAGCGCTGGCGCGCGTCGGGCTTGGTGTTGGGCTCAAACAGGCCGTAGATGGTCTCGTAGCGGCGCGTGTAAAGGCCGGTGTTGAATAGGCAGCGGTCGTCGTCGAACACCAGCGGCAAGTTGGACGGGGCAGTCTGGTCCACGTCGCGCTCGGTCAGGAACACCGCGCGGCTAAACGAAAACGACAGATAGTTTTTGAGGATGCGGTTGCCGGGGCCCCAGTCCTCGGGATCGGCGAGGTCGGCCAAGCGTTCGAAGCAGGGCTCGGGGCAAAACGCAAAGTCGTATACATTGCTGCACAGGGTGTTGGGGATCTCCATGTGGCGTCCAATCCATTCAATAACTGGCGTGCGGATGCTTAGATTCTATACGTGCGACGGGTCGCCCATATCCGCAATGCAACCGCGGCGTAGCTCTTCGGCGAGCCCACTGGTCGTGCGGTTTCCGGATACGAGGTCCTGGATCCAGGCGTAGTACTGGTTTCGTTTGAGCGATACCTGTTATCAGGCGCGTTCGACCGCCACCTTTGCTCCTGGCTCTCCGGCAGAGTAGATATCTCTTGGTATTAGAGGCGCCTCCAATCAATGCGATTGAAAGCGCCTTCTCCGCGAGCATTGTTTTGATTGCGTTGGTCGTGCTCTGCGACCAAGGTCTTCTCGGCAGGCTTTCTTTTGATTCCGTTGGTCGCGCCTTACGACCAAAACCAAAGTCAAGCATACAAATGAATGGGAAGAGCTGCAAGGCAAACCCAGAAGTCACACGGTCGCGCTCGTCGGCTCTCGGGCTATGCCAGAAGGCTGGATAGTACCGCTATCCGTCGAAGGACAAAAATGGCGAGGTACGTACCTCGCCGATCTGGCACCTCCAAGACGGCCGTCTCTTTGGTGATTGAGTTTTCTCACACTTCAGGGGCATTTAGAGCTGCATTGATAAGGTCGGCGGAGTTGTCGAAACGACCTAGTTCTCCACTGGCAAAGAACGCATCCCCTTCGCGGATGGCCTCTAGGCTTTCGGCGTTAGGTTCTTTGGGAGGACAGGGCTGTAGGGTTGTATCCGTAAGCTCATCGTTTCGTTTATGTTGAGACATAAAGGCGTATCTCTTCCTGCCTGATGCTTTTGCGGAATGCTGGGCGCATGTGCTCTGGTGGGTTGGTGACGATTTCAACCTTTCGCCCAAGTTCCCTCTCGAGCTCATGGGAGAGTTCGTAAAGCGTGCCGAACGTCATGGTGTTGCCGCAAACTAGGCGCAAGTCAATATCGCTATCGGGCGTTTGCTCGCCTCGGGCAAACGAACCAAATAAATAGGCTACGCTGACGTCGTATTGAGCCAGCACGCGGGTGACGGCAGTGGATATGTCGGTAGGCGAAATCATGAGTTAAATACCGTTCAACAGTAGAACGTCAGGGGGCCAGCGCCGATGCCGCCGGTCCGGCCTTTTGCCGCTCTGCAAGCTCAAAGATAAACGGAGCGTTTGATCTAACAAATTCTGTCAAGAAATTGAGGTCATCAGCAGTAAATCCTTCGACGTTGAACCATTTGACCGCTGGCAAGAAGCATTCCGCATGGTCAAAGCCAAAGTCAACAGATCGTTCGACGGCTACGCGAACGGTCCCGTCATCTCTTGTCTCTGAGTAGGCAAACTGAGTGCCGTCATCTAGCTGAACATAGCTTCAAAGCATTGCTGCCTCCTTAGTGTTTACATCCAAGTATAAACAACCGCTTAGAAGCAACGTGATACGAATTGAATAATTCCCATAAGACCTGAACTGCTGATTATTTGTATTAGCGAGACTCGAACCACCTCACACTTCAGTGTCTTTTTGACATGGAAAACTGTCGTTGTGCGTTGGTCGGGCTTTATGTCATGGATCGTACTTAGATTCGAGTGCCTGCATGCTTAACAGCTTGCAGGCACTCGAACAGCTCAAGAAGGCCGGCGTCAATTACTTTCTTGGCAGCCTCAACTGCATGATCCGTTTCGTGGTTAATGTTAAATAGATCTTAAGCCATTTTGTTTTTAGGCCGATCTTAAATTTTATACCTGGTTATCTTCTTCCATTCGGCTGGGAAACCCATGGCCTCAAGGAGGCGCTCCTCGCCGATGCTCTCATCCAATGACAAGTATCCGTTAACGCACTTGACGAGCTTAGCCTTGAATTCTTTGAACTCGTCGTCGCGTAGGAGGTATCGAAGCGTGATCACTGCCGAGAAGACGTCTACCTTGCCACAAACGTAATCCGGGCCAATCTTTTCGATGCCGAGCTTGGCGTGCAAGGTCGTGTCAGGAATCTCAACGTGGCACCGGTGGGAGAAGAGGCGCTCGCCATGCGCGCAGACGTTCCTGTAGAGGGCGAGCACGCGGATAAACGAAGAGAGTTCCTTTGGATTTCCGACCCCGAATCTCTTGGCGATCTTGGTTTTCTCGTTGTCCCTAAGTGCCGTGAGCATTTTCGAAATCTGTCCGAAGGTCATGGCGTTCACAGCGACCCACAGCGGCACGTTCTTATATGCCCTGCGGTAGTAGGCGAGGTATTCATGGCTGGTATCCTTGTTGGCGATATAATCAAGCATGTTTAGCAGCTTCGGGAGAACCCGCTTCGCGCCCTTCGATGTCGCGTAGCAGCGGGCGTCTAGATACTTACTCTGGGACTCGCCATATGCGGCGCAGAACTCGTAGGCCAGCGCCGACCTGATCTTCGCCTCGACCTTGAGCAGTGCATCGAGCATTATCTCCCTGAGCTCGACGTCGAACTCGTAAAGCGCTAGGATGTCTCCAAAAGTGGCACCTTCGCGGTATACCCGGGTGCTCGGGTCGCGGAAAAACGACTGGTAACCGTTCACGACTGGGAAATAGCCGATGTCCGCAAGGACCCTCTGGCAAACCTCTTCGTCCTCGATTCTGAGGCCGGAGCTTCTGAGCTTCTCCATCTGCTGCTGGTAGGTGAGGAATTCTTTGGGCATCGTCGCTCTTCCCGAAAAATAAAAGGGGAACCCGCAGGCTCCCCTCCGGTTCCAGGCATCGAAAGTTTCTGGACCCTAATCACTGTTATGATAGTATCTTCAAGCTTGGGCCTCGTCAAGCCCAAGCTCTGAGTATCCACACTCATTGATGGTCGCGCATATTCACAATTCCAAAGTACCCTAGACAGCTATTATGTCATCATGCCCAATCGCGCTACCACGTATATCGCAAACAGTGGTTACCATGAAAGTCTCCATTGCCCTTGGCTTTCGCGAACAAGCAGCACGGCATCAGCTCCGTTTTGCCTCGTCGGCAGCGTCGAGTCCTTCGGCCTTCTTGACGATATCGGCCAGACTTGGATTCATCTTCTCACAAGCGCCGTCCACTATCTTCTTCAAGCTTTCAAAGAAAGAGAAGGCTTTGCGATCCTGTTTAAGTTCTGTCGCGGGCTCGAGGGAAATCGTTGTAGGTTCGTCGATTCCAGCGAAAAGGGCCGAGTACAACTTCCCTACGTTCAGCTTCGGGTCTTCGATATCAATGGAAAAGTCGTCAACACCCTCGATCGCGATCTTCCCATCCTTCAGCCCGACCTTATATGCCTTCTGAGCCATAGCGTTTGAGTCGTTTCCTAACAACGTCAGCTCCTCCTTCAACAGTCTTGGCCACAAGGTCGAGCACCTTGTAGTCGTCGCATTCGTATTCCAAAGCCCCACTCTTCACGTCAATTTTCCCATCTTGTCCGCGCGCGAGCACAATGACGTTATCGACGTCGAGGTTTACGACAAAGAGCGGGTTGTGCGTGATCATCAGTACCTGCCGGTTGGCGCTCATCCTCTTAAAGGCGCCAAGGACGTGCTCCTTAATCGCTACTTGTGAGATTTGATCCTCTGGCTGGTCGATAATGTAGACCCCTGATTTAGTGTCTTCCTCCGCCAAAAGATCGAAGTACAGGGTCCCGTACAGACCAGGCGACGGTTCAGCGTCGATGCCTATGGACTTGTTAGTGATTTTCCTTCTCTCGGTTACATGGTCAACCACCGCATGAAGCTTGTTGCGAATCTGATCGTAGCACGTCGCCATAGAAGGTTTTTCACCTGTTACCGCTGAAGCTATTTCCTCCGTAGTCAACTCAGTGTCGGACTGAATGCCATTCAACAGTAGCGAAAGCTTGGGCTTGTTGAACACCTCTTCGAACACCGCTTTGCAGTAGTCTACGTCGGTCTTACCGGAAGTGAGCTCGGAGACAAATATGAATTTCCCCATAGGATTGGGAACCCTAATGTCAACAGGAACGGCATACTCGAGCTTCCTGTTGCGTCGCTTTGCGGCAAGCAACACTGCGTCCGCAATTTTCCCAGAGACATCGTCAAGAGTCGCCGAATAATCATCGATAGTTTTCTGCTCGTCAGTCTTCCTCTTCGAAAGAACTCTGCGCTCCTCGCTCGCAGTGCCCTTGAGTGCTCGGGTCTTCACGTCGTCGCGTTCGTAGACTAGCCTATGCTTCTCGACAAGCTTGGAAAGCCTGGCCAACGCCTCCATTGCATCGGCATGGGCCTCGGCAGCCTCAAGCCCCATCTCTTTGAAAAGTTTCGAGTAATCTTCTCTTGCGGTGACAAGGTCGCTCCTGCAGGAGAGCAACTTTGAACCGAGGTCATCGATGTCCTTAAAAGAGATCGTCTTCGAAAATCGGGAGATGGTAAGCTTCTCGGACTTTGGCAGGTCACGCAAAACCACCTCATGCTTATCAAGTCGACGGCGTGCATCGTTGAAGCGCGCTTTCGACTCCAGGGCGACAACGCACTCGTCAAAGAAGCGCTTGAGCGACTCTTTGATTGAGCTGACATCAACGTGGGATTGAAAATACTTACCGAAATAATCGTCTTGCCCCTGCCCCGAATGCAGCTCTTCGAGGGTTTTACGAACGCTGTCTTGGTCGTCAAACTTGAACTCAGCTGCATCTGGGAGAAGAGTATCGACGCTTATGTCCTCTTTCGCGCAATAGGCCTCGTATCCGTCGACCAACTTGGAATCACCCACATGCCGACAACCAGTTATGCGGTGAATCATCATTGACTTGCCAATGGAGTTGTCGCCGATAATCGCGTTGATTCCGGGCGAAAGCGGTATGTCAAAGCGCTTGCTGTCAATTGAGAGTTCAAGCGAGTCGAGCTTCGAGGAGCTGGCGCTGAAGAACGAGCAGTCGCCGACCTTGATTCTCGAAGGATCGGTGACCGCCATGAGCAAGCCTTCGAAGGTCGGCAGGCATTTTAGGCTGGAGAACGAAATCTCACCGCCTTCTCTCCCTGGATAGGTCGCCCAATCATGGCAATCGCTCCCGACAACAAACGGAACGGCATCTTTGGGATAGGTCTCGATGAGCCTCTTGATGTCGAGCTCTCGTCGCTTGTTGCGAATTTCGACCGCGTCGACAAACTCGGTTAAAATCACTTTGCTGGCGCAATCCGCGCCCAGGCTGCTCACGTCCCGCTTCGCTTCCTGGCCGGCCGATTTCTCGTGCCCGATGAGGACGGCGTTGAGGCCGATGTCCCTCAAGACCTTGGTGAAACCGTCTTCGGTGAAAGCGCCAATATTGAGATCGTCGTAGCGTGGTTTCCCTTTCTCATCACAGACGACCTCGGCGATGCCGTCGATCAGATCGGGGTGCCGGTCATCGAAGATGGCAACGATATGGACGACGGTCGGCTTCTTGCCATCGGCGCGAATGGACACGCTGAACTCAATACCAGGAAGCACTTTGTTTAGGCAACCATCCCCCTCCCTCTCCTTCAAAGCGAAGTAAAGGTCTTTGTCAAAGCAATCGTGGTCGGTGATTGCACACATGTTGATGCCATGAGCCTCCAAACCGCGAAGCAGCGCATCAACATGGCCTTTATTGCAGTCGGCAAGTTCTTTTTTACCTTTGTCCTTTGTGGCGATGCTTGCAGCAGAATGGATATGCAGATCGATTTTGGTTGGCTTCGTGACTATGCGTTCCAATTGCACCTTCTATGTTGTCCAGGCGATTTGCTTATCGCCCAACGTTGATATCAGATGGCCCCCATTGCTCGTCTTGGGCGATGGGACGGTTATATGAACCTCTCAAGCAAAACTCCTTCATTCCTATGTTAATCCCATCCCTCGATGCGGGTTGGATACTAATCGGCTTTTAACCTCATTGCTGACAACCTCGATGACGCGGCTTCCGCTCTTGATGTCAACTTCATCCGACGGCTCCCCCAATGGTCCTCATGCAAGTGCGAATGCCACCCATACGGTTCCATGCGTCTCAGAATCTCTCAGCACCAAAGTTAGATGCTGCATGCGCGAAAATAGCAACGCTCCCTATCCGGAAGCGTTGCCCTCGTTGCTTCAGCAGAGTTCTTGTATTGCAGCCAGGTGCGTCGCGCCGCCTCAGCGGCGATATGCGGCGGTCAGGACCGCCGTTCCCAGCAGGAAAAGCGTCACGAACGCGGCGATCCAATTGGCGTCGTCGGTCTTAGGGAGCGATGTTGTGTTCGCGGTAATGCTCTTGGGCTTGGACGGCGTAGACACTGTGGTCTTGGTCGCTGTCGTTTTGGTCGTCGTGTTTGTCTTGGGCGACGTAGCCGCAGGCTTCACCGCGGGATCTCTCGTCGGCCCCACACCGGGCTGCCCAGCAGCAGGACCGGCACCACCAGCAGTTTCACCAGCCCCACCGCCAGGCACATCGACCCCTTCGGTCTCCCCCGCCGGAGGTGTGGCGACATCGGGCTCAACCACCACATGCGGTGCCAACGCATCGCCGGCATCCACCACGCCACTAGCACCAAAGACCCCACCAGCAGGCGCCACAAACCGCGCAGACACAAGCGACCCA
>CAJMRR010000040.1 GCA_905215835.1 uncultured bacterium
CATAGTCGACCGCATCGAGGTTATACGCATCGGCGGCAAACTCGGCAAACGCCGTCACAAACACCACGACCGGCGGCGTCTTTAGGTTCTGCAGCGTCTCGGCAAGCTCAATTCCCGAGCGACCGGGCATGGTAATGTCTAAAAACAGCACGTCGGGCTTGTTCGACAGAATCGACTCCACGGCTTCGGTGACATTGCCCGCCTCGGCAATCTGGCCCACACGCGTATCCTTTTCCAACAGGTAGCGTAACTCAGCCCTAATGGGAGGTTCGTCATCAACCACCAAGATGTTCCAGCCTTCGGACATATGTGCTTCCCCTCTTTTTCTCTCAATCCAACCGCGTGCTACGCCGTCAACGGCGCGGGCTCATGCGGCTCGCCGTTCAGCTCGACGATGACCTGCGTTCCCACGCCCTCCTGGGACTTCACGCGCATGCCGGAATCTTCTCCGTAAAAGAAATGGATGCGCTGAAGTACGTTAAAGAGCGCCAAGCCGCAGCCTCGTTTGATGGAACCATCGGCGGTAATGCTCTCGGGCTCCTCCAGGCGATGTTGCTCAAACAGATGCGCGCAGACCTCTTCGCTCATACCGATGCCATCGTCCTCGACGATGATCTCCAAACCGTCATCGGTCTCGAAAGCCCTAACATGAATAGAAAGCGGCTCGGTCTCGCGCTGCGCGTGCTTGATGCAGTTTTCGAGCAACGGCTGCAAGATAAACGGCGGCACCATGCAATCGCGCACCTCAAAGTCGATATCGACCGAGACGCGCAGACGGCCGTCGCCATAACGAGCCTGCATAAGATTGATATAGCGAGTGCCCTGTTCCACCTCGTGCTCGAGTGTGGTGAGCGTATCGGAATCAGAAAGCGTCTGACGATAGTAGTTGGAGAAGTCAATCAGCAGCGATCGCGCCTTGTCGGGCTCGGTTCGAACGAGCGACACGATGGTGCTGATGGTGTTAAACAGAAAATGAGGATCGACCTGCGATTGCAAGGCGCGCAGCTCCACGCGGGCCGTAAGCTCGTCCTGGCGCTCGAGCTCAAAGCTCGCAAGCTGCGTGGAAATTAGATCGGCAAAGCCCGAGGCAAGCGCCGTCTGGCGCATATCGATGCTGCTCAGACGGGGATAATACAGCTCGAGCGTGCCCACGCAATGCCCGCGCACGGTAAGCGGTGCGACAATACCGGCGCGCAGGCGCGGAAAGTAGCCACCCGTCTCGGTCGAGGCATCGCGCGAGAACACGCTTTGCTCACCGCTGTTGATCACGTTGAGCGTAGTCCGCAGTACCACCGGGGTGCCCGCGGGGCATTTTGCCGAGTCCTCGCCCCAGCTTGCCAGCACCTGCTTGCCGTCGGTAAAGCAGATGGCAGAGGCGATAGTTTCGGACAGGATGATCTTAGAGGCGCCCAGGGCAGCTTCGGGCGTAAGGCCGCGCGACGTGTAGGCGAATATTTTAGACGCGATGGCGAGCGTGCGGTCGGTAGCGCTCGATGTGAGGTCGTCGGGAACGACAAAGACGTACGAGAAGAAGAAGCACAGCATGACCAAGCCGGCAATGACGACAACGGCCGGAACGGGATTGGGATTATCGGTTAGATCCCAGATGAGCAGCAGGATAAGCAGCGGAACGACAATACCGAGCAAGATGGCTTGAACCACATGCTGAGCGGTACGAAAGACCTTGGTAGAGTTGTAGCTCTTGCCCAGAATCAGCCTATTGAGATCCACCGTCATCTCCTTCTTACTGACGCACCCCATAGCAATAAAGAGGGCCGCAAGCGACCCTCTCCATTGCATTATGCAATCAAATACTGTGTTTTACATCAAGCCATCGATGAACGGTAGCTTAGGCGCTGTACTTGTTTGCCTCGCCGAAGGTGCCGGCCTCGACAATCCAGCCGTCCTTCATGATGACGTCCATGTTGTCGGTGTTGAGCACGTGGATGTCGGCGGCGACGTCACCGTTGACGACCAGCAGGTCGGCGCACTTGCCGGCCTCGATGGAACCGGTCTCGTCCTCGATGTGGCACATCTTGGCACCGTTGAGGGTGGCGCAGGTGATGGTCTCGACCGGGGTGAAGCCGATCTTGTCGACGAACTCGTACATCTCCTCGATGGAGCAGGTGCCGTACGGGGTGACGAAGGAGAAGGAGTCGGAGCCGATCGTCATGACGACGCCGCGCTTCTTGGCCTCGCGCAGGCAGTCGTAGTTGCGCTGCAGCTCCTTCTCGACCAGGGTGCCCTCGTACTTGTCGTGCAGCTCGGGGACGTAGACGGGCGGATAGGTGGCGTACCAGGTGGGCAGGAAGGCGATCGTCGGGGTGAAGAAGGTGCCCTGCTCGGCCATGAGGTCCATGGTGCGCTCATCGATATCGAAGCCGTGAATCAGCTGCTCGCAGCCAAAGCGAACGGAATCGTAGGCAGCGGCGTGGTTGTTGTAGCAGTGGCTCCACACGGGGATGCCGACCATCTTTGCCTCTTCGACCACGGCCTGAATCTCCTCGGAGCAGTAGTGCTGGTCGCGGCCGGAGTCCCAGCGCCAGATGCCGCCACCGGTAGCCCAGATCTTGATGGCATCGGGGTTCTCGCGTAGGCGACGACGGACGGCCTTGCGCAGATCCCAAGGACCGTCGACCTGATCGCCCCAGGGGTGCGATTCCTTGTTGAGCTCTTGGCTGCAGTGGTGAGAGTCGCCGTGGCCGGCAACGCGGCAGAAGCCAAGGCCGGTGGCCAGAACGCGCGGACCCTTGAAGACGCCCTTGTCGATGCAGTCACGGATCTGGATACCAAAGCGGCCGATCTCGCAGACGGTGGTGAGGCCGTGGGTGAGGCAATCGTAGGCCTGCTTGACGGCGACGGCCTGCTTCTCGAGGAGCGGCTGCATGACCCAGTCGGTGTCATCATCGGTCAAGTTGCCCGAGAAGTGCAGGTGGGTGTCGATCAGGCCAGGAAGGACGGTCTTGCCGGCGGCGTCGATGGCCTCAACGCCTTCGGGAAGGTCCTGCATAGTGCCAGCGTACTCGATCTTGCCGTTGTCGTCGACGAGAACGAGGGAGTTCTCGACCGGCTCGGCACCGGTACCGTCGATGAGCTTGCCGCCAACGATTGCATACTTAGTGGACATGGTTCCTCCTTATGGATCCATATATGTGGGCGAGGCCGTGTTGGGTTAAGGCCTCACAAAGCTACCCAAGTGGTGCCGGGTTCGGTGCGCGGGAGAGAGGGCCCCGCGCACCCGATCCGCCCCGGCTAGGCGTTACTTTTTGCGGGAATTGGTGAAAGCCATGAGGGCCAGGCCAATAGCCAACCAGCCGATCACGATGCTCCACTCCACCATGTTGAGGGAGGCGGGAGAGAACGGAATCACGAGCAGGCCGATGATGATGGCGCAGGCAGCGATAGCGAGGCCGATGCCAAACTTGCCGCCGGGTACCTCGTAGGGACGAGGCAGGTCGGGCTCGGTGAAGCGCATGCGCAGGCAGGCGAGGGCGACCATGCCGCAGGAGAAGATGAAGGCGAGAGCCGACACGTTGGTCAGAGGAATGAGCATGTTCTTGCCCAGGAACGGACCGATGACGGTGATGACGCCCAGAACGACGCAGGCGAGCTTGGGAGCGCCGGACTTGGGGTCGACCTCGGCGAACTTCTCGGGCAGCTGGCCCTTGCGGCCCATGGCGAGCATGATGCGGCTCGTGGCGCCGTAGAAGGAGTTCATCGGACCCATGGGTCCAAGCGTGGCGATGACGAGCATGGCCAGGTACAGGAGCATGTTGATGCCCTTGAGGCAGGCAAGCGCGGGAACCGGGCTCTTAACAAACTCATGCCAGTCGAGGATGGTGCCGAACGAGTAGATGCAGACCATGTAGAAGCCGCCGGCGGCCAGCAGGGCCAGGGAGATGATCTTGCCGAACTTGTTCCAGTTGAGGCCCTCGGCTGCTTCCTCAGCCTGCTGAGGAATGGTGTCGAAACCGGCGTAGAAAAACGGAGTCAGAACCAGGACTGACACGATGCCGGCGAACAGGCTGGTGCTCTCGGTAGCGGCCTTGCCGCCGCCAGCACCGGCGACCTGGGAGAACACGGGCATGGCGTTGTCCGGCGAGCCGGTGAACAGCGAGACGCCCATGGCGAGCAGCATGCCGCAGAGCAGGGCCTTGGTCAGGAAGGCCTGGAGCTTGGCGGCCGAGCTGGCGCCGCGGAAGTTGAGGAAGATGACGTAGACTGCAAAGCCGAGCGCGATCAGCGTCGGGAACAGGTAAACGTCGGCGCCCAGGATGGTGTAGAGCTTGACGGCGCGCAGCCACTCAAGACCGGGCAGGCTGCCGAACATCTCAGACACGAGGGTCGAAATGGCGATGGCCTCCCACGGGCACAGGATACCGTTGCCCAGGGCCAAAAGCCATCCGGTGATGTAGCTCAGCGTACGGCCAAAGCTACGGTCGACATACTCGACGATGCCGCCCGAGATGGGGATAGCAGCCGTGAGCTCACCGAAAACAGCTCCGACGGGCACGAGGAAGATTGCACCCAAGAGGAATGCGATCATAGCGGGAACGGGACCGCCGCCCACGACCATCCAGTCGCCGACCTGCAGAACCCAACCGGTGCCGATGATGGCACCGAAACCGATGGTGAAGAAGTTCCAGAGCGAAAGCGTTTTCTTCATACCGCCGTTATCCTCGACTGCAACTTCTGCGTTCTTGTCCGCCATTGTTCCCCTCCTTTCCTTTTTGACGCCCCTTGACGTCACCCCTTGCGCGGTCTGTTTTGCCGCGCGCTTTTATTTCGTGGCTTTAAGATACGGCCTTGGCACAGCAGCGCCGCTTGTAGCTCGACCGAAGGCAGAACTGCAAAACGAGCGGCGCCGTTTTTGGGACGAACGGCGGGAGACGTCATTCGTCTTGGACGCTTCATCTTGTCTGCTTTTGAATACCTGTTGCCGTGACGCTTGGCGCGCGGCGCGGCAACGTTCATACCATTTGTCAGGCTTTTGGCGCACATACCCATGTGTCGTGCATCTTTTTATGTAGGATAGACAAGTTACACATGAGGCAAGGTGATTCGAATGGCATACGGATACAATGACGGCGACCAACGGCCACAAAGCGTGCGCCTTGCCGGCCGCACCACGCCAACGCCCAGAAGCACCTCCGACAACGACAACCCGCAGCGCCCCCAAGAGCAGCCCGGGGCTTCTTCGCGGCAACAAAGCCGTACCGCGCAGCAGTCAGACCGCGTGAGTACGAGCACACGCCAACGCCAGACCGACACATCGCAGCCACGCCGCTACGATCGCCGTAAGACCGACTACTACGTCAAGCGCACCTTTTCGCGACCTCAACGCGATCGCGGCAATTCCGCCCCTCACCCCGCGTCGCACACCACAAGCCACGCGCTTTCAGCCCGCCGTCTACGCCTTGCGCTTTGCTCCATCGCCGCCTGCCTCGTCTTTGTGTTTTTGGGATCCTGTATCTCCCACGGATCAGCCGGTCTTGAGCCCACTGCCGAGGACAAGCTGCTTAAAGCTCCCGTCGCACCCGGCTACTCATTTGCTTTTTCGACCCCGCGTTCGCAGTGGAGTGTCGGCACCATGCCCCACATCTACCAAATTGACCCCGCATGGTCGGAGCTGCCCTATGCCGGTGGCACTATTCGCGAAAACGCTTGCGGTCCCACTTGCCTCACCATGGTCTATATCTTTAAGACCGGCCACACCGATAAGACGCCGGTCGATATATGCGCACTGGCCGAAGCCGGCAACTACGCCCCCACTGGTGCCACCGAGTGGTCGTTTATGACAGGCGGCGCGTGGCAGCTGGGGCTCAACGGAACACAGCTCTATAACGATCGCGAATCGATTACCCAAGCACTTCGCTCGGGTGCGCCCGTCATCGCCGCAGTGCGCCCCGGTACGTTTACCAACGTAGGCCACTACATCGTGCTCTACGGCATCGACGATGCCAACCAGATTGGCGTCTACGACCCCAACTCGGCCAGCCGCAGCGCCCGCCGCTGGGGCGTCGTAGAGGTCCTCAACGAAGTCGAAGCCATGTGGGCCTACTACTAGTCATTGGGGACAGACTTAAATGAGTGGTCATTGGGGACGCTCTTGTTTGACTAGTCATTTAAGAACGTCCCCAATGACTAAGAACGTCCCCAATGACTAGGTGAATAGCAAAAGCCCCGCAGTCGGAGCGGACTGCGGGGCTCATGAAGAGAGGCTAGTTTGCGGGCGCTTTGCCTGGCGCCCACCAGAGAGGCGACAGAGTAGAGACTACTCGTGGATGCGGGTACCGGAGAGGCCGGCCATGGTCTCGGCAGCCTTGTCCAGAGCGCCGATGATGCAGGTGCGGCCCTTGCGGGAACGGGCGAACTTGATGGCAGCGCGGACCTTGGGCTCCATCGAACCCTTGCCGAACTGACCCTCGTCGGCCAGGCGCTCGGCCTCGTCGGCGGTGAGGTCCTCGAGCTCCTCCTGGTTGGGCTTACCAAAGTTGATGGCGACATGCTCAACGGCGGTCAGCAGGAACAGAACGTCAGCATCGCAGTCCTCGGCCAGCAGCTCGCCGCCCAGGTCCTTGTCGATGACGGCGGGAACGCCCTTGTAGCAGCCCTTGTTCTCGTAGTCGCGGACGACGGGGATGCCGCCGCCACCGCAGGCGATGACGATGAACTCGTTGTCGAGCAGGTTGAGGATGGAGTCAGCCTCGACAATCTTCTTGGGATCGGGAGAAGCGACGACGCGACGCCAGCCGCGGCCAGAATCCTCGACGAAGACCTTGGAGGGATCCTCGGCCATGAACTCCTTGGCCTGCTCCTCGGTGTAGAAGGGACCGATCGGCTTGGTCGGGTTCTTGAACGCGGGATCGTCCGGGTCGCACTCGATCTGGGTGACGACGGTGGCGGCGTGCCAACGCTTATAGCGCTTGTGCATCTCGCGGCCAATGCCCTGCTGCAGGTGATAACCAATGTAGCCCTGGGACATGGCACCGCACTCGGGCAGCGGCATCTCGGGGGTACCGATGGCATCGTGGGCAGCGGCGAAGGCGTTCTGGATCATGCCGACCTGCGGGCCGTTGCCGTGGGTGATGATGATCTCGTTGCCCTGCTCGATGAGGCCGAGGAGGGCATGGGCGGTGTTGCTCACGGCCTCGATCTGCTCGACGGGGTTGTTGCCGAGGGCGTTGCCGCCAAGGGCGACGACAATACGATCGGGCTTGCCAAGAGGCTTAGACATTGCTGGAATCCTTTCTGTAAAAGGCCTACAACCCATTAATAACCCGCGTCCGTGCGATACGCGAGTTTATTAAGGTTTATATTCTCTTTATCGCTCATTTTATTCATTTTGAAAATAGCGGAACGGTGAACGGTCGTTTTTATCCGCTCAGCGTACAGAACCCCAGCTCAAGCATATCTACGCCATTTACGTGCAACTTTATTTTAATAGAGCAGGGATTAGACCAGATTATGCAAACTATATCTTTGCTAAACACAAAACAGACAGCGCAATATCTTACTCGCACTATACGAGATTCTATGCACATATAAGTCGAGTATGCACCCCTGCAAAAACAAGGGGCTTTTCATCCAACAAAAGGAATAAAGAAGAGCTCCGAAAAAGCGGCAACGGCCAAGTCCCCCATCCATCCCCAAAGTGGCGCGAGGTTTCGCGGCAAAGCCGCGAAACAGCGAAGGGGACGGAATACCCGACCAACTACGTCCTTCATCCGCCCACACAATCCAAGGACGTAGTCGTAGCAGGATCTGAGGGCTAACCTTCGCGGACACTCCGCAGGACGAAAGAACCCCCGCCGCACGTAGTGCGCAGCGGGGGTTCTTTCATGTCCGAGGACGTCCGCGAAGGTTAGCCCTCAGATCCTGCGGTGGGAGACCTAGGCCTCGTTGTACACCGTCTTGAGCTTCAGCAGGTGAGCGTAGCGGTCCATAGCGGCCTGCTCGTTCTCCTTGAAGAGCTCCTCGGCGCGCTCGGGGAAGGAACGCGTCAGCGAAGCGTAACGGGCCTCGTTCATCAGGAACTCCTGATAACCGCCCGCGGGCTCCTTGGAATCGAGCGAGAACTTCTTGCCGGCAGCAGCCTCGGGGTTGAAGCGGAAGAGGTTCCAGTAACCGCACTCGACAGCCTTCTTCATCTCGGCCTGGCAGTTCTGCATGCCACCCTTCTTGATGGAGTGCATCTCGCAGGGGCTGTAGCCGATGATGAGGGACGGGCCGTCGTAGGCCTCGGCCTCGTGAATGGCCTTGAGGGTCTGAGCCGGGTTGGCGCCCATGGCGACCTGCGCCACGTAGACGTAGCCGTAGCTCATGGCGATCTCGGCCAGGGACTTCTTCTTGGTCACCTTACCGGCAGCGGCGAACTGAGCGACCTGGCCCAGGTTCGAGGCCTTGGAGGCCTGACCGCCGGTGTTGGAGTAGACCTCGGTGTCGAAGACGAAGACGTTGACGTTGTGGCCGGAAGCCAGGACGTGGTCCAGGCCACCGAAGCCGATGTCGTAGGCCCAGCCGTCGCCGCCGAAGATCCAGAAGGACTTCTTGGTGAGGTAAGCCTTGTCGGCGAGGATCGCCTTGGAAGCGTCGCAGCCGCACTTCTCGAGCTCGGCAACGTAGGCAGCGGCAGCGGTCTTGGAGGCCTCGGCGTCGTTGACGGAGTCGATCCAAGCCTGGCCGGCGGCCTTGAGCTCATCGGACGGACCATCGGCAGCGATGATGTCCTGGGTAGCGGCGATCAGCTTGTGCTGAACGGCCTCATAGCCAACGGCCATGCCCAGACCGTGCTCGGCATTGTCCTCGAACAGGGAGTTGTTCCACGCCGGGCCGTGACCGTCCTTGTCCTTGCAGTAAGGAGCGGTGGCAGCGGGGTTGCCCCAAATGGAGGAGCAGCCGGTGGCGTTGGAAATGAACATGCGGTCGCCGGCGACCTGGGTCACCAGACGTGCATAGGCGGTCTCGGCGCAGCCGGCGCAGGAGCCGGAGAACTCCAGGTAGGGCTGCTTAAACTGGCTGCCCTTGACGTTGGCCGCGATGAGCTCCTTCTTCTCGGAGACGTTCTCGACCATGTAGTCCCAAACGGGCTGCTGGTCCATCTCCTGCTCGGTGGGAACCATCTCGAGGGCGCCCTTGGGGCAGACCTTGACGCAGTTGGTGCAACCCATGCAGTCGAGCGGGGACACAGCCATGGTGAACTTCATGCCCTTGGCCTTGGGACCCATGGCGTCGAGCGTGCGGGTAGCCTCGGGCGCGGCGGCAGCCTCGTCCTCGGTCATCGCGAACGGACGGATGGTGGCATGCGGGCACACATAGGCGCACTGGTTGCACTGGATGCACTTGGTCTCGTCCCAGTGAGGAACGACCACGGCGACGCCGCGCTTCTCGTATGCGGAGGCGCCCAGCTCAAACTGGCCGTCGGCGCAATCGACGAAGGCGGAAACGGGCAGGCTGTCGCCATCCATGCGATCGATGGGCTCGAGCAGGTTCTTGACCTGCTGGGCGATGGCGGACTTGGTCTCCTCGGAGAGCTCGACGGGAGCGGCATCCTCGGCAGTTGCCCAGTCGGCCGGAACCTCGAACTTGCGGAAGGCGGTAGCGCCGGCATCGATGGCCTTGTGGTTGGCGTCAACGATAGCCTGGCCCTTCTTCATGTAGGACTTGGTAGCCGCGTCCTTCATGTACTGCAGGGCGTCCTCGGCGGGCAGGACCTTGGCCAGCGCGAAGAAGGCGGACTGGAGCACCGTGTTGGTGCGCTTGCCCATGCCGACCTTGGCAGCCAGATCGATAGCGTCGATCAGGTAGACGTTGACGTTGTTGTTGGCGATGTAGCGCTTGGCTACAGCGGGCATGTGCTCGGCGAACTCCTCGTCGCTCCACTGGCAGTTGACCAGGAAGGTGCCGCCCGGCTTGACGTCGCGGACCATCTTGAAGCCCTTGACGATGTAGCTGGGGTTGTGGCAAGCGACAAAGTCGGCCTTGGTCACGTAGTACGGCGAGCGGATCGGAGAATCACCAAAGCGCAGGTGCGAGACGGTGACGCCGCCGGTCTTCTTGGAGTCGTACTGGAAGTAGGCCTGAACGTACTTGTCGGTGTGGTCGCCGATGATCTTGATCGAGTTCTTGTTGGCGCCGACGGTACCGTCGCCACCCAGACCCCAGAACTTGCACTCGATGGTGCCGGGGGCTGCGGTGTTGGGGGCATCCTCGGCCTCGGGCAGGCTCAGGTTGGTCACGTCATCGACAATGCCAATGGTGAACTCGCGCTTGGGCTCATCCTTCTTAAGCTCCTCGAAGACAGCAAACGCGGACGCGGGAGGCGTGTCCTTGCTGCCCAGGCCGTAACGGCCGCCGACGACCTTGATGCCCGTCTTGCCGGCCTCGTAGAGAGCGGAGACGACGTCCTGGTAGAGCGGCTCGCCGATGGAACCCGGCTCCTTGGTACGGTCCATGACGGCGATCTTTTTGACGGTCTCGGGGAGAACGTCGACGAAGTGCTTGATGGAGAACGGACGGAACAGACGGACCTTGACCAGGCCGACCTTCTCGCCGTGAGCGTTGAGGTAGTCGATGACTTCCTCGAGCACGTCGCAGAAGGAGCCCATGCACACGACGACGCGGTCGGCATCGGGAGCGCCGTAGTAGTTGAACAGGCCGTAATCGGTGCCGAGCTTCTCGTTGATCTTCTTCATATAGCCCTCGACGACGGCAGGGAGCTCGTCGTAGACCTTGTTGCAGGCCTCGCGGTTCTGGAAGAAGATATCGCCGTTCTCGTGGCTGCCGCGGGTGTGCGGGTGCTCAGGGTTGAGCGCATGGTCGCGGAAAGCCTGGACGGCGTCCATGTCGCACATCTCGGCAAGATCCTTGTAGTCCCACATGGCGACCTTCTGGATCTCGTGGCTGGTGCGGAAGCCGTCGAAGAAGTTAAGGAACGGGGTCTTACCCTCGATGGCGGCAAGGTGAGCCACCGGCGAGAGGTCCATGACCTCCTGGACGTTGCCCTCGGCGAGCATGGCAAAACCGGTCTGGCGGCAGGCCATGACGTCGGAGTGATCACCAAAGATGTTCAGGGCGTGGGAAGCAACGCAACGCGCGGAGACGTGGAAAACGCCCGGGAGCTGCTCACCCGCGATCTTGTACATGTTCGGGATCATCAGGAGCAGGCCCTGAGAAGCCGTGTAGGTGGTGGTCAGAGCACCAGCGCCCAGCGAACCGTGAACGGTACCGGCTGCACCTGCCTCGGACTCCATCTCGACGACCTTGACCGGGGTGCCGAAGATATTCTTGCGACCCTGGGCCGCCCACTGGTCGACATGGTCGGCCATCGGGCTGGACGGCGTAATGGGATAGATTCCCGCTACCTCGGTGTACGCATACGAAACATATGCGGCCGCCTCGTTGCCGTCCATAGACTTAAACTTACGCGCCATATACCCCTCTCCTCTCATATAGGTATACAGGCCCCGGCGATCGCCGGGATGTTGGCGTGATGGGATTTACGCTGTTGCTTCCAATCATCTGGCAGGCAGGCTCAGCAGCAGGTACGTGGCGTGGAGAGAAGACATGCCGAGGCGAGGGACAGTTGATGCGCCCCACAGACCCGACCGCCCGTCTTGCACATGACCGAGCGCCGCAAAGGCCGCATGCCGGATGCTCCCGGGCACGCCCCGGCGATGGGAAGCGCCCGCAACGGAAATCCGCATGCGGGTTTATTGTACCCCGCCGTCAAGTGTAATTTCGGCAAATATAGGCGGGCGGTAAAGGTTTACCTCGGGTGACCGCCAAGGGCCAAAATGGCCCCTCCATCCCCGGGCGACCGGCTCTGGCGCGCCAAGGAGTGTCCCCAGCCGGCAGAGAAAAGGAACGTCCCTATCTGCCGGCTAGAGGGCACCGAAGAGGATGGCGTAGGTAGTGGATTCGCCGAGCTTGAGCTCGTCGCCGGGATTGAGTTGGGCGGAACGGCCGGGCTCGACCTGAATGCAGACGCGCGTGGCCCCGTTTACCACCACGGTTCCGTTGGTGGACGACAAGTCCTCGACGTGCCAGATATTTTGAGCATCGCACCAGATATGGGCATGGCGGGCCGAGACATCGTCGCCGACGTCGGTAATATCGCCCTCACCAGTAGCCAGCGCGCCAATCTCAACACCCTGCTCACTCGGCTGAATCCAGCGCGGGGCGCTCACGACAAAACTGTTTTGCACGCGCAGCAAGCCCAAGGGGTGCGCCGGGGCGGGTTCGCGTTCGCCCGCGGTCATCGACATGCCAAGCGAACGCGGCGTGGAGGTGCCTCCGCCACAGGTCGCGTGCGCGTAGTCGATGGCATAGTTCACCGAGGACCGCACATCCGCCGAACAACCGACGGCGACAAACAGCACCAGCACGGCCTCGGCGCGCTCGGCGGGCATGAGTTCCGCCGCCTGGGACAGGCGATCGAGCGCGTTGCGATAGAGATTCGTGTCCTGGTGGCACTCTTCGAGCGCGCGTACCATCGGTTCACCTGCAGGACCGCACACCATATTGATCACAGCCGTGGAGTCCATGGGATTGCGCTGGCGCAGGGCCAGTTGCGACATAATACGCGCAGCCGAGGTACCGTATTCGGCAAAGTAGCGCTGCTGAAGCGTGCCGACCGGCGCGCGAACGATAAAGCGGGAAACCCAAGAGCGATCGGCGGCTCGGCTCTGCGGGCTGCGGCCGTCGGCGAGCGGACGGGACGAAAGCACCAAGCCGCACAGCTCGATATGGCTCAGATGCGCCGCGCGCTTAAAGATGTCAAACATGGCCCCGCATGGGGTGAGCTCAACTTGAGATGCCATGACCTAGGCCTCCTTGGTCGTAGAAATAGAATCGGACGATACTTCGACAGGTCCGCCAAAAGTACGGGCAGCTGCGGCTCCACCGGCAAGCGGAGTCGCCATCTGGGCTTTTGTGCGTCGCGGTGCCGAAACGGGAAGTTCAAAGGCAAAGCCCATCGCAAGCAAAAACCACGTAAGTGTATAGGTTGCAACCAGAGCGGCAACAAGGCCGCCCATCACGGCGCGTTGGGAAAATACGCTACATGCAGCCACAACCAGCACAGGAACCTCGCAGGCAGAAAGCGCAAGCACACCCTGCAGGAAGCCCGAGCGCCGATCGCGCGCAAGTG
This sequence comes from uncultured bacterium, assembly GCA_905215835.1. GTDB lineage: Bacteria > Actinomycetota > Coriobacteriia > Coriobacteriales > Coriobacteriaceae > Collinsella. The sequence continues at coordinate 13,151 of CAJMRR010000040.1, forward strand.
CCCCCGCGGTAACGCCGGCTATGCCTGGCAGCGCCAACGCCAGTGCGGCAATAATACCCGGTAGCGACCCAGACCACACGATCGATCCCAAAGTCGCCGTCACGCGAGCGCCCGACGCCAGCAGCGCGGCCGAAACCACGACCACAGCCCAAACCACGCCACAGACGACCGTCGCGCCGACCATCAGCGCGCGACGAACCGCGCGGCCGGACGCATCCATGGGGCACGGCGTGAGCGGCTCGCCGCGGAGCGAACGACCGACATTTTGCGCATAGTGGTCACAAAACGCCGAGAGCGCCGCCTCGACCGCCGCCGGCTCGGGACGATCTTTTTGATGGCTGGACAGACAGGCCATCACCACGTCGAACAGCTGGGCATCGACAAACGCCAGTGCATCGCGTAGCTCTTCGGAATCCGGCTCAAGCCCTAGCTGCTGGGCCTGCTCGGCCGCGGCGAGCGCCACATCGGGCTCACGACGAAGCAGCTGAGTCAAATCGCAACCGGGCGCATGGGCACCAATGGGATAGTCGGGCCGCGTGTCCATCTTGAGACGGTAGGGGCTCGCGATGTCGCGCGTCTTTTTGCGCGAACCCGAGGTGCCCGAAGTGCTCGGCGCGGCTTCGTATGGCGCGACGCCGGCAATGAGCTCGTAAACCGTGCTTGCCGCGGCATAGACGTCGATCGCCGGCGACATACGCAAAGCGCGCAGGTCGGGAATATCGTCGGTGAGCATCTCGGGCGGGGCATAGGCAACCGTCGCGCGACGCAGCGTGGCATAACGCTCCGTAAACGACGCCTTGCCGCCGGTACCGGCCACGGCCG
>CAJMRR010000041.1 GCA_905215835.1 uncultured bacterium
TTTACCGTCGTGTGCGACAACACGCCGGCGGCCACCTACGAGGTCCCCGACGCCGAGTAGGTTTTGGGCCATGCCTTAAAATCTACCAGCCGTCTCTAAACGCCAAGGGCGGCGGATCCAATTGGGTCCGCCGCCCTTTTTCGTGCGACAATCGATGATATTGAACGGATGCGATGCGAGGAGCTATGCAGATGAAAGACGAGATCAAGACAAGCGCGCCGGCGACCGATGCCGCACCCGCCGCACCCAAGCCTGTGCCTAAGCCGGCGCCCAAGCCGCGCGACCCCTACATCCGTGCCGAGAACGAGGACGATGACGGCTACGATCCCTACAGCGATCGCCGCCCCGAGCGCGAGCCGCTGTTCGAAGCCGACCCCTGGCGCTGAGTGCCACCAAAAAGGCCACCAAAAAGTTGCGGTGGAATAGGGACTGTTTTGCGGTTTGACCAGCAAAAACAATCCCTATTTCACCGCAACTGCGTTGGGCGGCTGTCTTCGGGCCGGCTAGTCCTGGGCTTTGATGCTCGGCAGGAGAATCTGGGCGAGGTAGTCGGTCTCGAGTTTGGTGGCGGCGTCGGCCTTGCCGTCTTTACCGACCAGGTCGTTTTTGATCTGGCTGTATGTGTAGCGGTTGCCGGTCGTGAGCTCGACAAGCTCAATCGCCGCATCCATGGGGTAGGTCGACACGGGGTCTTGCGTCCGTCCGTTGATGGTCTGGGGCACCACGTACGGATAGACGGGGCCGCTGGCGTAGACGGTGTAGCCGTTGCCGAGGTTTGCCGCACCCAAAACCGCGTCGCCCTCATCGGGCGTAAAGCTCTCGCCCTCGCGCACCGCGACGAGCGTCACGAGCGGTGTGTTGGTGTCGCCGTCCAGATAAATGCACAGCGTGCTGCCGTTTTGCCAAGTCGCGACTTTGCCGTACCACTCAACGGGAATATCGAGCTGATACAGGTCCGTTGCCTTATGTCGAGCATCGGCGTCGCGGGCCGCCTGTGCCTCGCGGGAGCTCACGGCGTTGACGGCGGCGTCACGGCGCGCGGTTGCCGCCTGCTGGAGCACCTTTGCGACCGCGGCGGAGTTCACCCCGCCTTCCTCGGCATACTTGGCGGCGGCATCGATCTGGTCGTCAGTCACCGTGTCGGCCGAAGGCACCTTGAGCTTAAAGGTGGCCTGGGCACTCAAATCCTGCCCATCGCTCTTAATGGTGACCTGCGCCTTGGTGGTCGGCACGGTGTAAATGGTACCGTCGGCTGCGATGGGGGACCCAGCGATGGAGAGCGTATAGTCACCGGGCAGCAGCTTAATGCCGCGACCGTGTTCGTCAACGTAGAGCGTTTCGCTCACGGAAGAACCGTCGGAATCCTGGCCGCTCACCTGCACGGGAATCTTGGAACCAGTTGAGCAGTCGAGCCCTGCGGCATGCACGCCAATCTGCACCGACATCATCGTGTGTGCACTGGCGGCGACAGCGGCAGCCTGCTCTTGCTGATATCCGTTCCAGGCAGCATAGCCTGCGCCGCCGGCGACGAGCGCGACGGCCACAACGCCGGCAACCATCAGGTTGCGGCGCTTGGGCGGCATCTTACGATGACGAACCTCGGCTTCGCGTGCCGAAGGAACGGACGGTAGGGGAATATCGCCCATGGCGATGGTCTCGTCCACGGCAGGCGCGGAGCCCAGGCCGGGAAGCTCGCGGGTCAGCGAATCTTCGGCCGGCAAGCTGTCGAGCAAGATGGTTTCCTCGCTCGTGTCGGATTCGGGCTGGTCGTCGGCCTCGCATTCGGATTCCTCGTGCCCCGCCTCGTCCTCGGTGGGCGCGGCGCCATCGTCTTTTGCATCCTGATCATCGGGCTGCGCCTCGATTTCCGGCTCATCCCGCACATCAACGCTCGAATCGTCAAACGCAATCTCGGCCAGTGCGATCTGGTCTAGGCTCTCCAGGGCCTCGGCACACGCTTCTGCATCTTGGGCCGCATCCTCTTGGCCCATCGTCTCATCTTTCATATATCCCCCAAGCTCAATATCGGCTCAACACTGTACCCAAAAATGGAGCCATATAAAGCGCGTATGAAATATAAGATTTGATTTAACCTGAGCGCATCGTTCGGCCGCATCCTCGCGGCAGCAAAAGGCCCCCGGAACGCGAACGAATCACATTCCGGGGGCTCTGCAATGCGTTGAGTTGCGCGGAGCCGGCTATGCTGCTTCGCGCTCAAGCGATGTCTGCGCCAGGCACGTTACTCGGCGTGCGCGTAATCAACCTTGGCGCGGCGAGCAGTAGCCTTCTCCCAATCGCTGGTGCCCTCAAAGACATCCTGCTTGTAGGGATTGCGGCCGAGCTTCTTGGCGCGGTAGGCGATGTAGATGATCGCGGCGACGTTGGCGACCAGTGCGGCGATCGAGACCGCGGTAGCGGCGCCGGGGTCGAGCGTGGAGTGGGTCACAAAGATGGACTCCTCCTGGAAATACGGGAATACCTGGGCAAACATGCACCAAATAGCCAGCGTAAAGGCGCGGTTCTGAATCCAGCCGCCCTTGTTCCAGATAAAGGCGGCGACGGTGGGTGCCAGCAGCAGCGCAAAGCCGCAGAACCAGGAGTGGGTGGGCAGGCAGTTGTAGGTGTAGCAGAAGTTCCAGATATCGTAGGCGATGATGTAGACCCAGGTCATGTCGGGCCACAGCATATCGGTCTTGTCCTCGGAGGCGTAGACGCTCCACCAACCGGTCATGCAGAAGATGTTGATGAGACCGGCGATGCCGTTGAACACGTTGTTCCAGCCGGCCAGCTGCGTAGCACCTTCGGAGGTGACCCAGGTGGACTGGCCCAGGACAAAGAAGTGATAGGCGCTCTCGAAGTCGGACACGACGGCGATCATGATGTTGATGGCGACGATCACAAACGGCCATGCGCGGAACCAATGCGCCTTGCCGATTTTGCCCCACTGGTACTTAATGGCAATGAAGCCCCAGCAACCGGCCAGTGCCGCGTACACCTTGGCGTAGTGGAACCAGCTGTTCTGGTACACGTGGGTGGGGTTGGTGAGCGCCCACTCGGCGCCCTGCGAGACGCCGATGGCGATGGCGACGCAGTAGATGGTCATGGCCAGCGGAGCCACGCCAAAGATGATTGCCGCGCCCAGCTTGGTGCGGCGGCCGACCTCGTTGAGCACGATGAGGCCAATAAAGACCATGGCCCAGCCGGCCCAGTGGATAAGGGTATCGCTACCCCAAACATCGAACAGCATGCTGCTCTCCTTTCACACGCCCGCGGCCCCTCTTCCGATCGCGGGCAGTTTGGCCAAATGTCGTCAGTTCTGGGGCTTGCGCTCCGGATACTTGGCGGTATAGCCCTCGATGTGGAGTGTCGAGGCGATGATTTCCTTGACCGTCTCGTCGGGCACATCGGGGTGCGTGCGGATATACATCAACAACCCCATGATGAGGGTGTAGAACGTCTCGTAGACATGGTCGATGCGTAGCTCATGATGGGCGACAAAATCCACCACGGTGGTGTCGCAGATATACTGCGCCACGCGCTGGACCACGTTGTGCAAAAAGCCGCCGTAGAGCGCGCCGCTGCTTGAGGTGAGCGTACTCGGCAGCTCGTGGCCGCTGGCGACCAGGCGCTTAAAGAGCGGGGCGACGGTGTCGAGTGCGCCCTCGATATCACCGACGATGCGGCTGGCATTCCACTGCTCGAGTTCGGAGATAAAGCCGTCGATCGCCTCGTCCATAACAGCGGTGACGGCGGCGTCCATATCGGCAAAGTAGTGGTAGAACAATGAACGCGTGCAGCCGGCTCGCTTGGTCACGGCCGATACCGATAGGTGGGACACGCCCAGCTCGGAGCTTACGGTACGTACGGCATCGAGGATCTCGCGACGGCGTTCGTCGCCCGTCAGGCGCTTTGCCGCGCTATCGGATGCGGGAACGGCATCGACCACAGAGGTATCTGCTGTGTTGTTGCCCATGTTTTTGCCGCCTTTCATCCTCTTTTGCCTGACCGTTCGCCTAACAGTCTTGAATATTGTTGACGGTTCGTCAATACTATTTTTGACACAATGTCAACTAATGGCGGGTGAACGGCATGGGGCATGCCCGGCCTGCAAAAAAAGAGGGGCGCCGCGGTCTCGCCGGGCCGTGGCAAGAGAAGGGACAACCATGATTCTCAACGGACCGGGGATTAGCTATACCGAGCCCGATATCGGCGCGGAGTTCGTGCCGCCGATACCGGAGCATCCGCGCGAGGCCATCGTCAAACTGTGCGAGCACTGCACCAACCGTCTGTTGCACCGCGACGAGCTGCTGGGCTACGAGTACTGGTCGTTTGCCGAGGCCGCAACCGACGAGCAGGCCGAAGTGCTCTGCAAGATGAAGATGCGCCGTCCCTATACGCTGCCCGAGATGGTCAAGCTCACCGGCATGCCCGAGGCCCAGATCGAGAAGATGCTCGACGACATGAGCTACACGGGTCTGCTCGAGTACAACTGGGAAAACCCCGAGCGCGCCAAGCAGTGGGTGCTGCCCATGCTGGTGCCGGGTTCCGCCGAGTTCCTCAACATGCGCGTGAGCCAGCTCGAGGAGCACCCGGTCTATGCCAAGTTCTTTGAGCAGGCGTCCAAGGGACCGCTGTCCAAGGCCACGCCGATGGTGCCGCCCGGTGGCGCCGGCATCGGTATGCATGTCATTCCGGTCGAGAAGGCCATCGATGCCGCGAGCACCTCGGTGCCTATTGAGCATATCGAGCACTGGCTCGACAAATACGAGGGCAAGTATGCCGCCAGCACCTGCAGCTGCCGCGCGAGCCGTCGCGTGATGGGCGAGGGCTGCGCCGATGACCCCGCCGACTGGTGCATTGCCGTGGGCGATATGGCCGACTATGTGGTTGAGACCGACCGCGGTCATTATGTGACGCGCGAGGAGGTCTACGACATCTTGCGCCAGGCCGAGGACAACGGCTTTGTGCACCAGATCACCAATATCGACGGCGAGAACAAGATCTTCGCCATCTGCAACTGCAACGTCAACGTGTGCTATGCCCTGCGCACCTCGCAGCTGTTCAACACGCCCAACCTGTCGCGCTCGGCCTATGTTGCCAAGGTCGAGAAGGACAAGTGCGTGGCCTGCGGTCGCTGCGTTGAGGTGTGCCCGGCCGGTGCCGCCAAGCTGGGCCAAAAGCTCTGCAGCAAAAAGGCTGGCGGACAGGTGCCCGAGTATCCGCGCCAGGAGCTGCCCGACGCCACCAAATGGGATCACACCAAGTGGTCGCCCAACTACCGCAACGACAACCGCATCGAGACACACGAGTCCGGCACCGCGCCTTGCAAGACGGCTTGCCCTGCTCACGTTGCCGTTCAGGGCTACTTAAAGCTTGCGGCGCAGGGCCGCTATGACGAGGCGCTGGCGCTCATCAAGCGCGAGAACCCGCTGCCCGCTATCTGCGGCCGTGTGTGCAATCGCCGCTGCGAGGATGCCTGCACCCGCGGTCGCGTGGACGAGGCCGTGGCCATCGACGAGGTCAAGAAGTTTATCGCCCAGCGCGATCTGGACGCCGCGACCCGCTACGTCCCGCCCGTGGTGACGCCGACGCGCGCAGGCGGCTTCGACCAAAAGATTGCCATCATCGGTGCCGGCCCGGCCGGTCTGTCCTGCGCCTTCTATCTGGCCGAGAAGGGCTACAAGCCCATCGTATTCGAGAAAAACGAGCGCCCGGGCGGCATGCTCACCTACGGCATTCCCAGCTTTAAGCTGCAGAAGGATGTTATCGAGGCCGAGGTCGAGGTCATTCGCCTGATGGGTGCCGAGTTCCGCTATGGCGTGGAAGTCGGTCGCGACGTGACACTCGACGAGCTGCGCGCGCAGGGCTTTAAGGCCTTCTACGTGGCCATTGGCTGCCAGGGCGGCCGCCTTGCCGGTATTCCGGGCGAGGATGCCGAGGACGTGACCGTGGCCGTCGACTTCCTTCGCGAGGTCAACAGCGGCAAGATCGACGCGCTGCCTGGCCGCACCATCGTGGTGGGCGGCGGCAACGTGGCCATCGACGTTGCCCGCAACGCTTGCCGTCTGGGTTCCGAGCACGTTGAGATGTTCTGCCTGGAGAGCGAGGCCCAGATGCCCGCCAGCGAGGAGGAGCGTCGCGAGGCCGTTGAGGACGGCGCTCACATCAGCTGCGGCTGGGGCCCCAAGGAGGTTTACCTGGACGAGGCCGGTCGCGTATGTGGCATCACCTTTAAGCGCTGCACGCGCGTCTTTGACGACGAGGGCCGTTTTGCGCCCGAGTACGATGAGAACGATCTGCGTCGCGTCGATGCCGACCGCGTGGTCATGTCGATTGGCCAGTCCATTGTGTGGGGCGACCTGCTGGCTGGCTCCAAAGTGGAGCTTGGTCGTGGCCAGGGTGCCCTTGCCGATCCCCAGACCTACCAGACCGCCGAGCCCGATATCTTTGTGGGCGGCGACGTCTATACCGGTCCGAGCTTTGCCATCGATGCCATCGCCGCCGGTCACGAGGCCGCCGTGTCCATCCATCGCTTTGTGCAGCCGGGATCCACGCTCACCATCGGCCGCAACCAGCGCCGCTACACCGCGCTCGACCGCGACGATGTCGTGATTGAGAGCTACGACAACGCGAGCCGCGAGGTTGCCCACGTGGACCGCGAGCGCGAGAAGGCTGCGCCGTTTAGCGAGTATGTCGAGACCTTTACCGAAGAGCAGGTGCGCGCCGAGACCGCCCGCTGCCTGGGCTGCGGCGCATCGATCGTCGACCCTAACAAATGCATCGGCTGCGGCCTGTGCACCACCAAGTGCGCGTTTGACGCCATCCATCTGGACCGCGATCGCCCCGAGTGCTCAACGATGGTCAAATACGAGCAAAAGCTCCCAAGCCTCGGCAAGTATGCGCTCAAGCGCGCTATAAAAATTAAATTTGGTAGGAAATAAGTAGCCATAACGGGAACGGCGAAAGGACTAATAGTGCACGAGCTCGGGATTGTGTATCACATCATTCGCGATGTTGAGAACGTGGCGCGCGCCAATGGCGTGCGTCACGTTTCGAGCGTGACGTTACTGCTGGGCGAGGTCTCGGGCGTCGTTCCCGATCTACTACTCGACGCTTGGCGCTGGGCGGCAGATAAAAAGCCTATCACCGAGGGCGCGGAGCTTATCATGGAGCCAGTCAACGCCGTGACGCATTGCGAGGCGTGCGGCCACGACTATGCGACGGTCGAGCATGGTAAGACCTGTCCCCATTGCGGTAGCGGCGATACCTATCTGCTCCAGGGCCAAGAGGTCATGATCAAGCAGATCGAGACCCCCGACGAGGATCCGGCAGACGCTGCTCCTGACGACCTCTCCGACGTCCCCGATGCTGTCGACGCCGCCAACCCTCTCCACATCGCCCAGGATCCCCAATAAGTTGCGGTGAAATAGTTCCTAAATCCAGCCTTCTGGCTCTTAAACAAGAACTATTCCACCGCAACTTTTTTGAGTAGTTTCGAAATGCATAAGTCATACAAATAGTCAAGTCATGTCTGTTTAAACAAAATAGCAGCAGTACAAGCACATTCGCACTTGCTTAAAATCGTTATTAATGAACAGCCTGTTTGTATCTGTAAAGTACATGGCTTGATGGGCGACGCTTTGGCGGGTAATGAGTCGAAAAGCAGTAACGTAATCAACTTGTAACAAAAATAGACGTTTAAACAAATAATGCAACCGTTTGCGAATTTAGCTATAATTCCACAAGCTAAACAGGTATACTTCCTTCATGTCGTGTAGGAAATACGTAGACAAAAAGGAGGTTATGTGATGGTAAGTATTGTTCTTGCTAGCCACGGGGACTTGGCAGCTGGAATCAAGCAGACGGGCTCGATGGTCTTTGGCGATCAGCCGTCTGTTGCCGTGGTCTCGCTCGAGCCGAGCATGGGCCCCGACGACTTCCGTGCCAAGGTCGAGGAAGCAGTCGCTTCCTTCGAGGACCAGGAGCAGGTGCTCTTCCTCGTTGATCTGTGGGGCGGCACGCCGTTCAACCAGATCAGCGGGCTCATCGAGGGCCACGATTCCTGGGCTATCGTCACCGGTGTCAACCTGCCTATGCTCATCGAGGCATATTCGCAGCGCTTTGACGCAAAGAACACTGCACATGCGATCGCAAAACATCTCGTGACTGAGGCTAAGGCTGGCGTGCGCGTCAAGCCCGAGTCTCTGGAGCCCGAGGAGAAGAAGCCGGCTGCGGCCGCCGCTGCTCCTGCAGGCGCCATCCCTCCGGGAACGGTCATCGGCGATGGGCACATCAAGATCGCCCACGTCCGTATCGACACCCGTCTGCTTCATGGTCAGGTGGCCACCACGTGGACCAAGCAGATCAACCCCAACCGCATCATCGTGGTTTCCGACGGCGTTGCTCACGACGAGCTCCGCAAGACCATGATCGAGCAGGCTGCCCCTCCGGGAGTCCATGCCAACGTCGTGCCCATCAAGAAGATGGCCGAGGTCGTCAAGGACACGCGCTTTGGTGACACCAAGGCCATGCTGCTCTTCGAGAACCCGCAGGATCTGCTCAAGGCCATCGAGGCCGGCGTCGACATCAAGGAAGTCAACATCGGTTCCATGGCTCACTCCAAGGGTAAGGTCGTCGTCACCAACGCCGTCGCTATGGGCGATGACGACGTCAAGACTCTCGAGGCTCTTAAGGCCAAGGGCGTCAAGTTTGAGGTCCGCAAGGTTCCTTCGGATTCCTCCGAGGATCTCGACGCCATGTTGAAGAAAGCTAAGGCCGAACTGGCCGCTCAAGCATAGTAAAGGAGGGTCCGATACATGTCTGCAATCACTATTCTGCTTGTTGCGATTGTCGCGTTGCTTGCCGGTATGGAAGGCATTCTGGATGAGTTCCAGTTCCATCAGCCGCTCGTGGCATGCACGCTTATCGGTCTCGTAACCGGTCACCTTCAGGAGGGCATCCTCCTGGGCGGTTCGCTCCAGATGATGGCCCTTGGCTGGGCTAACGTCGGCGCCGCCGTCGCGCCTGACGCCGCTCTGGCCTCGGTCGCTTCTTCGATCATCATGGTGCTCGCCCTCAACGGTGGCGCCACCGACTCGGCCAAGGCCGTTACCGCCGCTATCGCCGTCGCCGTCCCGCTGTCGGTCGCTGGTCTGTTCCTGACCATGATCTGCCGTACCCTGGCCACCGCTATCGCTCACGCCATGGACGGTTGCGCCGAGAAGGGCGACTTCTCCGGCATCGAGCGCTGGCAGTACGCTGCCATCCTCATGCAGGGCCTTCGTATCGCCATCCCGGCAGTACTTCTGTGCATCATCCCGGCCGAGGCAGTTACCAACGCGCTTAACGCTATGCCCGACTGGCTGTCCGGCGGCATGGCTGTCGGCGGCGGCATGGTCGCTTCCGTCGGTTACGCCATGGTCATCAACATGATGGCCACCAAGGAGACCTGGCCGTTCTTCATCCTCGGCTTTGTCCTTGCTGCCATCCCTCAGCTCACGCTGATCGCCCTTGGCCTCATCGGCATCTCCCTTGCCCTCATCTACCTTGGCCTTAAGGATCTGGCCAAGCAGGGTGGCGGCATGGGCGGCGGCTCCGGTGACCCGCTCGGCGACATTCTGAACGATTACGAGTAGGAGGGGAGTGATACATATGGCAGAGAACAAGATTCAGCTCACCAAGGCTGACCGCAAGAAGGTTTGCTTCCGTCATCAGTTCCTTCAGGGCTCGTGGAACTACGAGCGTATGCAGAACGGCGGCTGGTGCTTCGCAATGATCCCTGCGATCAAGAAGCTCTACACCAGCAAGGATGACCAGATTGCCGCTCTTAAGCGCCACCTGGAGTTCTATAACACCCACCCCTATGTTTCCGCCCCCGTCATTGGCGTTACCCTCGCTCTCGAGGAGGAGCGCGCCAACGGTGCCCCGATTGACGACGTCGCCATTCAGGGCGTCAAGGTCGGTATGATGGGCCCGCTCGCCGGCGTCGGCGACCCCGCCTTCTGGTTCACCCTTCGCCCGATTCTGGGCGCTCTGGGCGCTTCCCTGGCCCTGTCCGGCAGCATCGCCGGTCCGTTGCTGTTCTTCTTCGCGTGGAACATCATCCGTTACGCCTTCCTGTGGTACACGCAGGAGTTTGGCTACAAGGTCGGCTCCTCCATCGCCAAGGACCTCTCCGGCGGTCTGATGGGCAAGGTCACCGAGGGTGCTTCCATCCTGGGTATGTTCATCATCGGCGCCTTGGTCGAGCGCTGGGTGTCTATCTCCTTCACCCCGGTCGTCTCCAAGGTCACGCAGTCTGCTGGCGCCTTTATCGACTGGGCTAACCTGCCCTCCGGTTCTGAGGGTGTCAAGGAAGCACTGACGATGTATAACTCCATCGGTGCTAACGCCCTTGATCAGGTGAAGGTCACCACGCTTCAGGCCAACCTCGATCAGCTCATCCCCGGCCTTGCCGCCGTGTGCCTGACCCTGCTGGTCTGCAAGCTCCTCAAGAAGAAGGTCAGCCCGATCGTCATCATCCTGGCTCTCTTCGCCATCGGCATCATCGGTCGCGTCTGCGGCTTCATGTAAGCACGCTTCGGCTTAAGACCGAGAGTTGCTAGGCAAGGGCTTTTGAGCCATTGAAACGGACCGCACCCGGTGGGTACACTGGATGCGGTCCGATTGTTTTATTTGGAGGGCGAGGCGCGCATGGCGCAATCTCAGAACAGCACGGTCGATCTGGCAACGCCGGCAACCTGCCTGATGGGGCTTACCAGCCACGGCAACGTGATGGTGGGCAATAAGGCGTTCGAGTATTACAACGAGCGCAATCCCGAGGATTATATTCAAATCCCGTGGGATGAGGTCGACTATATTGCCGCCGAGGTTTTACGCGGCACCAAGAAGATCACGCGTTTTGCCATCTTCACCAAGGACAACGGTCACTTTACGTTTTCGACGCGCGACGACAAAGAGACGCTTCGTGCTGTCCGCAAGTACGTCGACGAGGATAAGCTTGTGCGTTCGCCCGACTTTATCGATGTGACGGCCAAGGGCGCCAAGAGCATCCCCTCCGTTATCAAAAACCTCTTCCACAAAGGCAACTAGTCGTTGGGCAGTCGTCTGCGACGCTCTTAAACGACCAGTCATTAAAGAACGTCGCAGACGACTATCTCGAAGAGCGGCTATGCGCTGCATGGTAGTGGCGCAAATCTGCTACACTAATACAACATGCCTCCGTAGCTCAGGGGATAGAGCACCGCTCTCCTAAAGCGGGTGTCGACGGTTCGAATCCGCCCGGGGGCACCAGAGATTTGTCGAGCCCGGTACCATCACGGTGCCGGGCTCTTCTGGTCTAAAGGCCGGATTCGGACCGTCGACACCCGCGTCACCAATTTCCCCGCGGGGGGAGTTTTCGAATCCGCCCGGGGGCACCAGAGGAATATCGAGCCCGGTACCGCTACGGTGCCGGGTTCTTCTGGTTCAATGCCATGTCAAAAACGAAGCGCCCGCTTGCTGGGGGAGCAAGCGGGCGCCTGTGAGCGAATATGTTTGCGGCGAGAGCCGTGATGAGCGGTGGGGTGGCGACTAGTTGGTCGTACCGGAATCGTCACCCGTGCCCGAGCCAGAGCCCGAACCCGAGCCAGAAAGTGCGACCGTCAGCGTAATCGTGCTGTCGGTGGACTGCTTGCCAGTGGGGGAGACGCCCGTAACGGTGGCATCCTCGTTACCGCTTACGGGATTGCCGTTCTGGTCACAGAAGCCGATGTTATAGAAACCGGCGTTGTTGAGCGCGGTGACGGCGGCGGAGATGCTCTTGCCGTACAGGTTGCCCGGGACGCTGGCCTTGCCGGACTTCTTGGCGATGACGACGGTGATCGTGGCACCGGGCTTCTGCTTGCCGCTGGGGTTCCAGCTAATTACGGTACCCTCGGTAACCGAGTCGTTTTCCTGGTAGCTCACGTCGACGCCAAAGCCAGCCATGTCGAGAGCGTTGCGCGCCTGGGCCTCGGTCATGTCGGTCAGATCGGGGACGGACGTGGTATCCGGGCCGCTCGAGACCTTGTACGAGATGGTCGTGCCCTTCTCGACCTCCTTGCCGGCAACAGTGCTCTGCTCAAAGACCTGGCCTTCTTCGGCCTCATTGGCTTCCTCCGAAGCGCTGCCCTTCAGGCCCACGCTTGCCAGTGCGGCCTCGGCCTGGTCCTTGGTCAGGCCGACGAGCTGCGGAACCTCAACCTTCTCGGAGGGCTTAGGGCCCTTGGAGACTACCAGGTTCACCCTCGTGCCCTTGGCCTTCTTGGTGTTGCCGTTGGGGGTCTGTTCGGCGACCTTTCCCTCGTCGACATCGTCGTTGTAGCTCTGGTCGACGGTGCCAACCTCAAGGCCGGCTTCCTTGATCAGCTCAATAGCGGTTTCCTGGTCCTTGCCCAGCACGTCGGGCACCGTGACCTGTTCGCCACTGAACATGCCCGTGGCAAAGGCCACTACAACGCCAATCACGGCGACGGCGGCAATCACGGCGGCGATAATCTTGTTCTTGTTGGACTTAGGCTTCTCGACCTCGTAGGAGCCCGTGGAGCCCGAGACAGCGCTACGGGCGGTGTTCTGACCGCTCACGCCCGAGACGGGACGAACCATAGCGCGCGTTGAGTCGGAAAGCTCGCGGGTCTTGGTGGCACCCAGGTCGCCGGCGGCACCGATGATGCGCGTGGGCTCCGAGACGTTGACGGCACGGCCGGACAGGTAGCTGTTGAGCACCTGGCGCAGCTCGTCGGCCGTCTGGAAGCGGTTTGCCGGGTCCTTCTCCATGCACTTGAGGATGATGCGCTCCAGGTCGGCATCGACGCCGGAGTTGATCTGGCTCGGCGGGATGGGGAGCTCGTTGACCTGCTTGAGCGCGACCGAGATGGCGTCGTCGCCGTCAAAGGGTACGCGGCCGGTGGCGCACTCGTACATGACGACACCCAGCGAGTAGATATCCGAGGTGGGGCCGAGGTCCTGGCCGCGGGTCTGCTCGGGGCTTACATAGTGGGCGGTGCCCAGCACGTTGTTATCCTGCGTGAGATGACTGTTCTTGGCGCGTGCGATGCCAAAATCCATGACCTTGATGTTGCCGTCGGGCAGCACCATGATGTTTTGCGGCTTAATGTCGCGGTGGATGATCTCGTGCTTGTGTGCGACCGAAAGCGCGGAGCTGATCTGCGAGCCGATCTGCGCGACCTTCTTGGGATCGAGGGCGCCGTGGCTCTTGATGCCGCTCTTAAGGTCGGTGCCGCGCAGGTACTCCATGACGATGTAATAGGTGTCGCCGTCCTTGCCCCAATCGTAGACGCCCACGATATAGGGGGAGGAGAGACCGGCTGCTGCCTGGGCCTCCTGCTTAAAGCGTGCGGCGAAGGTTGCGTCGCCAGCATACTGTGGCAGCATGATCTTGACGGCTACCGTGCGGTCGAGGACCTGGTC
>CAJMRR010000042.1 GCA_905215835.1 uncultured bacterium
CTTCGTTAAACGGGCGCTAGGGCGTCACCCTTACACCAACATTTTCGACGCGATCTTTCTTCTCCTTCGAGGTAGGCGGCAATCGCATCTTTAAGGCAAGGATTAAGAGTTTTTTCAAACGACATTATCGACCTCCAATGGTCTAAACCTTATCCACGATTCGTCTGTGGCATCGCTTTGAAACTCCCCATAGTTGAAACAAGGGGTTTTACAACGGTTTCGATAAGATCGGCTGTTACAGAATCCTGAAAGAAAGGATCGAACCGAAGTGTCTGGCCGGACGCCAATTGTCCGGGAACTGCTTCTGGTTCGACCCTCTTTTACTTTACTTCCATGGCCATGCAGCGGTCTAGTACTCCTTAACGGGATGCTCCTCGCCGAATCCACCGTCGATGCCGAAGCGGCACAGTCTGTCGATTGCTCGAAGGTGCTCGTCAATGGCAGCTGCAATTTGGGTGTCGACCTCGCTGTCATAGTCGTTGAGGCTGCGAACTGCCCCGTCGGCGGCCATGAAGGCCTTGACGGCCTGTGCGAGCTGGTTCTTAAAAGCATCAACCTTCTCAACTGCGGCAGCTCGGTCTGCCATCTCGCGTTCGAGTCGTTGAACGATTTCCTGTGTGTCGCTCATGCTATTCCTTTCCCTCGGGTGTTTCACCTAAAATATCGCCCCGTGCGGACACGATTCTCGCTCACGACACGGCGGTAGCAGATATCACAAATTCGCAGGTAGACGACTAAACAGGATTCGATTTGCGGGGCGATTGAACCTAGGGTGGTGTGGATGTTCGCGACACCCCTTTTCCGTGTCTTAAAACGCATCTGGTGAGGTCGATTTTTCGGCCTTGACCTGCATGGCGGCGCTTTGGGGTGCTTTGGGTGTGCCCTTAAGCAGTGCTTGCATCTATCGGCGCGTGAAACATTTCGACGGTAATTCGTGAAACAAATTGCGGAACTATCGCTTCAACGGGCGCTGCCGCCGCTCAACGCGAGCGGTCAGCTTGGCACCGCAAACGGCTACTCGCCCTTCATGGCCATACACATGGCGTCGGCCATTGAGTAGCGGGTACCGTCATCTTCCATCAGCGCTTCGTTGAATGCTTCGATGTCCACCATGTCCTCGACTTTCTCAAGCGCAGCCCTTCTCACGAACTCGGAAAAGGACATATTTGAGGTGCCCGCATGAGCCTGGATCAAAGCCATTTCGCTCTCATCGAATACGACCGCAATTTCGCATATCGCCATGACTGCTCCAATCAATGCCGAAACCAGGTTTTACTGGTACACATCTTATTGTTCAGATTAAACAGTCTCAAAAGGTATGCCCGCCTCAATTCAGAGACGGCATCTGGTCGCTGAAGAAGTTCATTTCCTTCGCTAAGGAAAAGGCAATCGCCTAGATCGGAGTTTCAAATGACCAACGATGATGGCCACCTCCTGCTGGATGCGATCGAGATCGAGCGGCAGCGCAACCGGATGATACGTCAGACGATGGGATTTCGACATGCAGTTGTTGATGCGCAGTCCCGATGATGCCTATGACTACTGCGACTATTTTGCCACGGTTCGTCGGGGCGCCACTGTTCTCGATTTGTGGGCTGAGATTTAAAACATCTCGCCTGTTTCAATGCGTTTTTTGGGTTTATAGCTGTTCGCTTTTTCGGCTGTGTCGCAGTTCACTAGTTCATTCATTACGTTCTTCATATCGTCTGTAAATCAGTTATGCCGCGGTTACACAGCTTTGTTGTTGCGTTTTGTCGTAATTCAGCAATGACATAGCCGGAGCTCGCCCGCAAGTGTCGTACGCTGCCGTACAAAACTGCGTTTCGGCCATCCGCGTACTGCCAAGGCTCTGCCCTAGTACCCGGCGCCTGCGGCGGTTGTTCATATCTGAACTGCGACACAGCCGAACAAAGCAATTACGACACTATGTAACTGTGTAATTACCGAACTACGTGATAACGACAAAACTGAAAAACGTAACCGTTGAATTGCAGAACAATGAGCTAACGCCGCGAGTGCCGGGTACTAGGGCAGAGCCCTAGCGTGCGCCGCTTGCGGCGGTACGCTGCCGGTCATTTTGTACGGCAGCGTACGACTCTTGCGGACAGATTTCAGGACCGAATAGCCCGATGTTCAATAGTTCTGTTATTACGTAGTTACATAGTGCGACTATTCCGCTTTGTCGTTATTGCGTTATGTCGCATTGTCGATATTACGTAGTTCGGTTTTTCACTTTTTACGCCGTTCACTTATTCATTTGTTACATAGTGCCGCTATTCCGTGGCGTCACTTTTATGCCCACCGCGTGCGTATTCGACGGTGTGGGCGGCGTCTCCGAACACCTCGACTGCTGCCGCCACGAATTGCGGTGCGGTGCGCCTCGGGATATAGAAAGTTTTGTTGCCAAACACGATTGCGATCCAGGCGTTACGGTAGATGAATTGATATGCCGCCTCTCTTGAGCGCTTGCCGCAGTATTCCTCTGCAATCTCGTCGATCTGCCAGAGGTGGCCGAAGCCGACGATATATTCGGCGATGTACGCGCTCGTCTTGATTCGCACGCGCCGCGGGCGGCGGTACGGAGCATAGTTGCTTTTTCCGGGGTCCGCTTTAACGGGCACGGAATAGACCTCGGCTCGAGCCTTTTCAGCGACCACGCGCCGTGCATCATCGAGGCTATAACGCTTGCACAGGCGCTCGCCGTCGTCGGTCGAGCACTTCAGGGTAATTGACTTGATATGCGGCGCCAGATACTTGTACGTCCATGCTCGCGACGCGCCGAACTCCCACCGCAGATCTTCAATACTCAAGAACTCATCCATCTTCTGACCTCGATTTTCTGCCGATAAACGAGAAATCCCGCAAGAGACGCATACTTGTACCCCCATCGTAAATGTGTGTACAAGTCTGCCGCCGACCCGGGCGGTTCGGCGCTTGCCAGGGCTCCGCCCTTGGACCGGGGGAGGACGCTCGCGCTCCTTGTTATTACGATAACGGACAAGGGAGAAAAGGCGCCAGATTCCAAATTATTACGATAAAAGACGCGGGTACGGTGGCGTGCGCGGCGGTGCCTGCGGGAGATTATTACGATAACGGACACGGATGATTTATCGACCCAGCACCGGGTGTTCCCCTCGAAGATGCGACCGCCGTGGCGGCACCATCCAAAATCGCGACATTGGGATGGTGCAAACTGACCCTTAAGAGTCAGTTTGCACGCCAGCTTCGTTCAACGTCAGACATTGGGAATGTCAGACATTGAACCCGCGGCAAAGCCGCAGCTTGGGCCGCATGCGGCCTGAAATCGCTCGCGAAGCTCGCTTGATCGTGCGCGAATGTCTGACAGGGCTGTCAGACATTGTCGGACAATTCAAATGTCCGACAATGCGCACGGGATCTCACCCATGGTCGATAGAATTGACCGCCCGGGCACGTACTCCCGGGCGGTCAATTCATGTGCTCATTCGCGATTCTGTTGGGTTTTGGAGCACCGGCATGTTCTCGGCGGCTGGACTAGCCGTACAGCTTGAGTTCATGGGGCTCCATGTGGTCGTCTCCCAACACGACATCCCTGATGTAGTCCTGCGGCAGCAGCTCGACAGGCAAAATTGTCGCCAGGAAGTCGTCGAACCACGCCCGTGGCGTCTGGTCGGGCGCATACATGACCTTGGTCGCGCCGTCGGGCAGGGTGATGGTGAGCCGCACCGCTCCGTTGCGTCGATACGCCCTCGACCATTCCTCGTCCGTGTCCCCGTAACCCTTGCGGTCCGCGGTCGTCCTCCACACGGTCCCCAGCTCGTCGAATGACCGCGGGTGCTCGCCGAGGTCGACCCAGTGCATCTGGGACCTCTTGAGCCTCGCCGCGTTATAGGCCGGTTTCCACTCGTCAGGCAGGTACACCCTCTCGAAGACCTCGCGGGACAGCTCGCGGAACTTAACTTCATCCGCCCGCGACCGGCGCGGGTCGCTGCCCAACTCGGCCGCCTCGGCGGCCGCGGCCTCGAGCCAATCCATCGCCTCCCGGCTGCCCGCGAGAATATCCGCCGCGCCGACGACTCGGGTGCGCCTCTCGACCGTGCCGTTCACCGCCAAGTCGCGCAGCTCCTTGCGGGACCAGATGAAGCCGCCGCCGGGCCCGAGGCCGACCTTATCGGACCAATCGCCCGACACGTAGATGTGCCGGATATGCTTGCAGTGTGACAGCACGAACGGGCGCGTACACTGCAGGGCCCGGCAGACCTGCTTGGTGGTCACGTCGAATTCGCTTTTGACGGCGTCGCCCAGCTCGTCGATGCCCTCCGGCAGCGTGATCAGCCCCGGGTCGTTCTCATTTGTCCTCGGCTCGCACCTGCCCATGGCAATCGCCTCCTAATTATGTTAGTGATTTGGCTAACACTTTTATACCCGTTTGCAGTGGGGCCATCGGCAAGGGAATCGCGAAAGGGGCCCACCATTGAATAAAGCAGACGCCTTGCCCGGCGCCCTGTTTAATCGCGCTTATGTTAGTGATATAGCTAACATAAGCGCGATATAGCCCATTTCGCTCCCACGGAAAGGCGCGCCGTGAGGCTATGCCGACCTGAGGATTCTCTCAGCCTTCTCGAGCGCAGCCGAGCGCAGGAACTCCGACTTCCGCATCCCGCACGCGGTGGCCGCCCTCTCGATGAGATCGGCGCCCGTTTTCGGGCACTTGAAAGACAGATTGGCGTTGGCCTCTCCCTCGGAGAGCCTTGGGCGGCCGACGCGGAGGTTTGCCAGGGCCCCCGTCCAAGAGCCGGATTCATATTCCGCGCACTCGCGCTCGATGTCCTCGTCCGTGATCACAGTGCCGTTTGCAAGCCTGAACTCCATCAGTAACCTCTCCTTCTCGCGCTCTCGATCTCCTTCAGCGTCTTCTTGCTCGGCGGCGTCATGGCGTGATAGATAAGCCATACGCCGTCAGCCAGGAGGACTCCGACCATCTCGATATACCGGCCATGTGGGTCGTAGCCTGTCCGCATCTCCTGTTCCCCGGGTACGCGAACGGCCGCGAAGCGGTAGTTCTCCCATGCCGCCTCGACATCTCCGGCATCCAACTCGGGGTGTCGCTCGTGAACCCTTCGGTGTATCTGAACCATTGGCCTCCAATCGTACGAGAATATTCTACTACTATTTGGTAGTAGAATATTCGACGCATCAACTTATAAGGCCTATTCGCCAACCGTTCGTTCCAAAACGTATGCTGAACGGCACCTGCAAATCGAGCGATCGAGACCATGCAAATCGAGTGCCAAAACCCAGTGTCAAAACCTCCACGTCAATTCCCATGGGAAAATCAAATACGAGGCAGGAGGCTGAAATGACACGTTACGGATATGCTCGCGTGAGCACGAAAGACCAGAGGTTGGACCGCCAGATCGAGGCTCTGGTGAACGCTGGCGTGGCCTATGGCCATATCTACAAGGACAAGGTCACGGGTGCCCGGGACGGCGACCGGACGCAGCAGAAGCGCCTGTTCAAGAAGATGCGGGCGGGCGACGAGGTGGTGGTCGAATCCTGGGAGCGCTTGACCAGATCGACCAGGCAGCTGCTCAACTATGACCTTATGTTTCGAAACCTCGGCGTGAAGCTCACGTCCCTGAAACAGCCCGTGGATCTAGATACCGCATTCGGGCGCTTCGTGCTTGGCACCCATGCTTGCACCGCGGAACTTGAGCGAGATCTGATCAGGCAACGCCAGGCCGAGGGTATCGCCGTCAAACGGAGCCACGGCGGCAACGTGGGTGGCAGGCCTCGCACTGCCGGCGTCAAAGCCGATGCCGCAGTAAGGCTCTATCTTGGAGGAGAGACTCCTATTCCCGATATTTGCGCTGCGACTGGCGTCTCCAAATCAACGCTGTACCGCATCCTTCGTGAACGCGGATTGGTGGGCGTCAGGAAATAAGTCCGTCTGTCGTTTCGCGATTTGCCTAATAGGCCCGAGTGCGGCGGCGTTACTATATAAGGGTGCGGTATTTCTCTAACCGAAAACCTGCGTGAACGCATGACTTGAGACGCCTTTTAGAACTCACCGATCGCAGGAAAAGACAACTCAACAGCGGCCGTGCATTGTTCCCAGCCATATGGCATGGCGGAGCCATGCCCGTTGTTGATTGGAGTGCCGCATCATGGCCGAAAACCAAGTCCAGTCCGAAAAGAAAATGACCAGTCTGAATGTCTCATCGGAGACCCGTGACGCCATAAAGGACATCAGCACGAGCCTTGGTCTCTCGCAGGCCGATACCGTCGCCCGCTTGGTCGACGGCTACCACCCTAACGCCACTCCCGGCGTGAAGGCTGCGCTCGACGCATCGGCCGTCCTCGATGAGGCGGTCGAGCGGGTCAAGCGCATCATCGTGGGCGCTGCCGAAGCTGCCGCGATGGAGGCTCGTGCTGCCCGCGAGGACGCCGACGCTGCCAAGAAAAGTGCAATGGAACAGATTCAGAGCATCAAATCTAATTGCGTCGAGCAGGTCGCCGCCATCAAAGAGAAATTCGAGCTGGATACTGCGAGCTTGGAGATTGAGAACGATGAGCTCCACGCCACCGTCGCCGATTACCTCTCGCAGCTCAAGAAGCTCGATTCCGAGAACAATCAGCTCTTGGTAGAATCAGCCGCAAAAGACGATCGAATTGAAAGCATGAGGGGCGCGGTCGACGCCGCGGCCAAGGCTCAGGCCGATCTCAACGTCTCCCTCCTCGCCCAGCGTGACCTGATGGCCGAGGTCGCCGCCCTCAAGGACCGCCTCGCCGCCTCCGAGCAGCGGGCGGCCGTGGCCGAGGCCAAGGTCGAGGTCATGGCCCAGGCGAGGGGCGAGTAGATATGTCCGACAAGCTAAGGCCGTCTCGCCGTGAGTTGATAACGGCAGGGCTAGTCGTCTTTTTGGTCACGGCACTTGTCTGGACTGTCATTGATGGTGCCGGCGCAAATGCGCTCACCATCAGCGGTGTCATCACCCGTCAAAATGCCGTCTGAGCTTCGCTTGCAGCAGTTTCAGTGGTCATGCTCATTGGGGCTTGGCTGTTTGGCTGATGGCATTCAAAAACAATTAAGTTTGGAGTAGTCGATGGAACATCTCTCTGTTAAAAAGGCAATCAACCTAGCTCGGAACTTTGGGGCTGCTGGTGTTCTGGCAGCCGCCCTAGTTATGACCTCTGGGTGCAGCCAGGCAGACGATCGTCAGACGGCAGTTCAGGTCGCTGATTCTGATAACGCGCAGGAAGACGGGGTTTACGGCAAGATGGAGTATTCAGTCACCGGCGTCGAGGTGCATGATTCCTCGGCTGGCGATGGCGGGAAGGTTGCCGTTGTTCGCTGGCACGCCATTAACAACCGATCGGCAGATTCATGCGCTGTTGGTAGCTACATCACGGCTTATCAAAATAAGCAGATGCTATCTCGCGGGTTTGCCGCCGATTTGCAGGAAGACCGCTTCTCTTCGCAAGGGCTTGCGCCGGGAGGCGAATGCGACGGTGTGTCGATTTTTGACCTCAACGACATGTCTCCCATCGAAGTGAAAGTCGACGGGATGGGCGCCGGGTCAAACTCCCTCGACCAGACCTTTGAATTGGAGTAGGCCGCAAAGCGTCTAATTTCTAGAAACCTTCTAGAGCATTTCTAGAGGGTTTCTAGAGCCGGGCGCAGCATTTTCGATCGGCACGATGTCTCGGTAGATAAGGCGGTGCCTGTCGTCGCGCCATTCGTCGCCGTGGTAGTGGCCGAAGAACCAGGCGCGGTAGCCGAGCTGCCCGTCGAGCTCGGCAAGGAATCGTTGCAGCTGGTCGTCCAGATACTCGCGTTCGCGCTCCCGGCACAGCTTCTCTGCCAGGTCCGCAGGAGCCTCGTGAGTCACCACGTAGTCGACCTTCCAGTCCACGCGGTCGAGCGAGGTGCGGCATTGCCACATCTCTTCCTCGCTCGGCATCTCCTCGGGCCACCAGCTCCTCCCCTCCTTGCGATACTGCCTGTCGTTGCTCGCGGCACCGCCCACGGCAAGGACTGTGAGCCCGTCGATATCGAACACCTCTCCGCGCATCAGGTGCAGCACGTGCGGTCGCGCCTCATGGACGAGCCCGCCGTTCCACTCCCGCACCGGCAGCTCAGCCAGGGCGTGGTGGTTCTCATGATTGCCGTCCACGAAACACGTGGTCCACGGCTTCGACTCGAACCAGTCAAGCCAGTATTTCTCGGCGTTTGATCCATCCCAGACAACGCCGAAGTCGCCGGCCACGATCACCACGTCATCGCGCGTCAGAGTCCGGCCCAGCGGCCAATTCTTGAAGGCAAACCGGCTGGACCCGTGCTCGGCCCTGCCGTGCACGTCGCCCGTCACATAGATAGCCATCAGTACGCACCCCACGGCAGGAGTTTGTCCCCGAGCCTCACGATCCGGTCATACAGCACCGTGTGCCGTTCGTCCGGATTGCCGTCTCGGTGAAAATGTCCGTAATACCAGCGCTTGTAGTCCAGACGATCCTCGAGCTCGTCGAGGAATCCGGTCAGCCGGTCCACATCCGGGCGTTCCCAGCCTGGGTCCGGGTAGAGCGTCGGCGAGAGCATGCGCGTCGAGCAGGTATGGGTGATGACGCAGTCGACCTTCCAGGCGACCTCGTCGAGCCTTGCCCGTGCGGCATCGAAATCGCGCTCGTCCGGCAGCTCCTGCGGCCACCACGAGCTGTACGGGATGCGGTACGCCCTGTCGACGCTCGTCGCCCCGCCCATGGTGAAGACCGTCTTCCCGTCGAGCTCGAAGACCTCCCCGCGCATGAGGCGGCGGATGGACGAAGTATCCGACAGGCGCTGCGTCAGCCCGCCGTGCCACGGCTCCATGGGGCGCTCCGCCCAGTGGTCGAAGCGCTCGTGGTTGCCGTCGACGAAGAGAACCGTGTGGGGGCGCGACTCCATCCAGGCGATATCGGCGCATTCCTCGGCAGAGAAGTCCCGCGGAAAGCCAAAGTCGCCGGCGATGATCAGATAGTCGTCGCTGCCAAGGCTATCCCCAAGCTCCCAGTCGCGGAGCTTTTGCATGTCGAGCCCACCGTGGATGTCGCCTGTCACATAGACCGTCATCGGATCGCCTCTTTCCGCTTGTAAGCCGCCAGCTCGCGTTCGACCTGCCTGTCACCGGTCTCGTTGACCCACCAGGGCCATTTCACCCGGCCGCACGGCTCGTCGACCCCGGCGAACCATTCCCTCAGCCCGTCGAGGCTCACCGGGGAGTGCCCGTTGGCGTCGCAGCCCACGTCGTAGCGCAGGAGCCCCTGCTTGCGGTTGAACTCGTTGTACGCGCCGCCGCTGCTGTGGATGTGCCCGTGGAGGTGCCACGATCCATGGCTCATGCCCTGCCAGTCGGCCATGGGGTAATGGCACAGGACGATCTTCTGCCCGTCGATCTTGAGCACGCAGATCGGCGGTTCCACGGTGAACGCGCCCGCGACCGCCGGCTGGGTCCAGTCCTTGTCATGGTTTCCCGGGACGAGGTGGATGCGCTTGCAGGCGATCCGCTTACGCAGCCCGTATGCGTCCTGGGCGGTCATCTTGAATGAGAAATCCCCCAGGATGTAGAGCTCGTCATCCACGGCGACCCTGCCGTTGATGTTGTCGACGATGGCATCGTTCATCTGCCAAATCGTCTCCCACGGCCGGTCCGTGAACTTCAGGACGTTCTCGTGCCCGAAGTGCGTGTCACTGGTGAACCAGATCATTCCATTGTCTCCTTGTCGCTAAATACCGTTCTCCTTTGCGCAATTGAGGAGACGTATTTTGAGCGACATGAGGCGTTCGAACCTCATGTTCTGTGCTCCAATCTGCCGGATTGTTCCAGCTAAAACTTTAAAACCTCGTGCGGGCAGAAAACCGTGTCCCGTTTGTGGGGTCATAGTATAGGCACTGTTAGAACTAATAGCCCAAATCCGTTGCCAACTAGCCACTATTGGCAACTATTAGGCCTTTTAGACAGCCGAACTGACTAATAGCCGCTATTTGTTAGGCCGTTTTGCAACCACGAGCGCTGCCGTGGATTCTTGATACGGCGCATCGACAACAGCAATGTCAAGCGGGTAGAATGGTGCCGACGGCAGCCCAAGTTGTAGTGAGCTGGGCAGAGCCGTTGCTTAATGAAGTTGGGTCATCGTCTTAGCGACGGTGGCCTTTCTTTTTGGGCTTCGAGCCCTGCTTGAGTGCCTTGGAAAGGCCGACAAGGGCCGTGAGGAGCGAGACCATAGCAGTCAGGAGCTTCACGGACTCAGTGAAATCGGTCATGGGCATCACCTCCCATCGGATGGAGGGCTCTGCCCGGCACAAAGGCTGCCGACAGCGCTGCTGATTCTAGCAGAGCGTCATTCCTCTTCGATCAATCCGTGCTCCACTCCCTCGCCGGAATCCAGTCCGTAATCCGTGGGTCATTTTCCTTTGTTTTGCGAGACTGGTTGATAACAAGCAGGTGGAATAAACATGGAGCCCGACACCTCTCGCGCAATCGGCGCGCGGCAAGGGTCTGGCCCATCTCATATGTTGCCAACGCTAACGGTAAACCTGAGCGCCCGGGCACATTCTTTGTTGGCTGAAACCGGCATAGCAACTAGCGGAAGGCATCATCGAAGGAGTGTGCTGGAAAGCACCCGTCTCCTTAACTGTTAGAAATGCAAGTTAATAATCTATGTGGTCAATATAATACCGTTGAACCCGCGTATCGATACCGCTCAGCCATTCGCCTCGCCCCCGTCGCACGCATCTTCATTCGGTCTGTCATCATTAATCTAACGATGATTTGAGAAATGCAGGTGCTTCCAAATGTACTGTCGACTTCTTCTCAAACTAATCCTAAGAGACAGGGCCGTATGGATCTCTACGCTCGTTCTCGCTGCAGCCTTCTCCATCCCCATTGCGTTCAATTCACCCATCTACGGCCCCTTCTTTATGAAGCAGGGCATGCAGGGCTTTGTCGACGCATTCAATACGCGCGCGCCCCAGGCCAGCGGCACAGACCTATCGCCAGAGCAGCAAGATGACGCTGAGCTTGCAAGATACGCGAACGCCGCCCTCGCCGCTCAAACCGACGCCGCCTTTCTCGACTCTGCCGAGAGCTACTACGCGCTCATGGGCGAAGGCTTCCAATCCGGGTCCATCGTGGGGGACCAGGAGACCAATGACGCAGAGCTCGCATATTGCCGCGCCCTGAGCAGCTCCGGCATCGCGGATATCCCGGCCTCCGCAAGCGATCTGCCATTCCTTTCCTTCCTGCCTTACGCCATTGCCACGGTGCCGTCTTTCCTTCCCTTCATTCCCTTCCTTCTCTCGTCGATACTCGTGCTCGGCGCCACAAGGCCCGGGACCCTGGCGGCGAAGGCGCCCGCGCCCAAATTCCGGCGCCTTATCCAGACCGTGTTTTCGATAATCGCCGCGGGGACCGCGATGCTCCTCGCCGGCCTCGCACCCGGGGGCATTTACGCCTTGGCCCTAAACGGCTTCGGGCAAATTGGGTACCCGATCTCCTTCTTCCATGACGGCGCGCTTACCACCACGACCGCGGGAAACGTCTTCACAGCCCTGCTTCTCGCGCTTCTTGCGGGCGGAACCTTGATATCCGTTTGCTCCGCCGTCCTATCGACCGCAACGAGGCGCGTCCTCGCGGGCCCCCTTACCTCCGCGCTGCTTGTCGCGGCCCCGGCATTCCCGTTACTGTCCGATTCGGCGCTAGGGCATAACGCCGCGCTCAATCTCCTGCCGCTGGCCGTGTTCTCGCCTATCGAGGCAACGGGTTACGTGGGATGCTTCCCGACGGAATTCATCGGCTCCGGTTCGGGCGGCGCATCGATGCTTGCCGTGGCCCTGGCATACGTCGCGGTCCTTTTTGCGGTCGGCGCCGTTGCGGCACGTTCGCCCAAACAGCCTGGACCCGCGAAAAAGCGCCATGGGCTCGAGCTTCTGGACGCGAGCGTGGGATACGGAGGCACGACGATACTTTCAATCGGATCGCTTTTCCTGAGCCCGGGAACGGCGGCGGGCCTCGTTGCTCCCAACGGCTCGGGGAAAACCACCCTTCTTGAAGCGCTGTCGGGCCAATTTCCCACCCGCATCCGCTCGGGAAGCCTGGCGGCAGACGGAATCAGCCAACGTCGATCAGCCGAATTCGCAGAACTCGTCTACCTGAGCTCTTCGGGCGGCACGGATCTCTATCCCACGCTATCGGCCATCGAGCACCTTGCTTTCGTTAGGGAGGCGTGGAAATCGGCCGCCGACATCGACTCGCTCTGCGACTCCCTCGGAATCTCCCCATATCTCGACAAGCCGACCCGTAAACTCTCGACAGGAATGAAGCAGCAGGTAAAGCTTGCCATGGCGATAGCGACCGATTGCCCGTACCTCATCCTCGATGAACCGCTGAACGGCCTCGATCCGGGAAAGCGGAAAACCTCCTGCGACGCGATGCGCAGCGAGGTGGCGCGGGGACGCAGCGTGCTCATCTCAAGCCACCTGCTCGACGACCTGGCAGACCTCACCAACTCGTTCTACTTCATCGAGGCCGGCACGCTCGTGGAAAAGATCAAGTCGTCCTCGCAGACGCTCAAGCAGGAATACCTCGATACATACGAGCGAGGTGAATGACATGAAGCTATTTGAACAGCTGAAGTCCAATGCGTCGCGCATGGCTGTCTACGCCATCCTCGTGGCAACGGCTTTATGCGGAATCGCGGCACCCGTCTATGCGCTCAACGGGGAGAAAGGCGATGTCGAACCCGCGTACATGGCTTCGACGGTTAAGGACCGGTACAAAGCCTTCTCTGGAGACACGTTTTACGTAGCAGAGTACGACACGACCTACCGTCAGCTTCGCTACAACAAGGGCTACGACTATCTAGGCGCAGAGGCAATCAGCTATACGTCGGGTTGGTACCGCTCCAACTATGGACACATAACCCAGTTCAAGTGTAACTACCGTGTGTACAACTAAAGCAACCGGCCGGGACGAGGGGTGACGCAAAAGCGTCGCCCCTCGTTTTTAACCATGTCAACTGAACCTAGTTCAGGATTCAATGCAAGAAGAAGCAGGCCGAGGTCCAGATTTCGGACAAGAAGAGGGCGCTCGCGCGCGAGGCGCGCAAGGCACGCAACCACGCGCTCATGGTCGCCGGCGGGCTCATCGTGAACCACGCGCCGTGCGGCAACTGGAAACGCATCGACTGGGACAGGCTTGCGGCGTGAATCGACCGCCACGGATACAAGATCACCGGCTCCACGCAGCACGGAATCTGGACCCGTAACCTTTCGTAGCCCAGATCAAAATACCGGTTGTTTCCAGAAATCCTCTAGGAGACGTCTAGATAGAGGATTTCTGGAAATGCAAATAACAATAATTTAGATTCCGAGCGTATCGACCGGAGCGATAACGATGCCTTCGCTAGTTACGTGAGCCGGCATAC
>CAJMRR010000043.1 GCA_905215835.1 uncultured bacterium
GGTGATCTCCGCCTTGAGAGGGCGGCGTCCTAAACCGCTAGACGAACGGGCCATAAGCCTCAGCAGAAAAGAAGTGGTAGCCCGTACCAGATTCGAACTGGTGATCTCCGCCTTGAGAGGGCGGCGTCCTAAACCGCTAGACGAACGGGCCACATGACATCTGCACTGCCGTGCTGCGAGGAAATATATTACGGGACAAAAAACGTCAGCGCAAGAAGAAATTCCAAATTGCCGAAAAATTGTCGGCAGGTTATGGAACACGCAGGTAAACTGGGTAGCTAATTCAAGTTGAGATGGACCAAAAGAGCTTCGCGCTCGTTGGAAATGTTGTCTTCGATCACGGCGTCGAGGGCGGAGTTGAGAAGCTGCCCCAGTTCCGGCCCGGGCTTGACTCCAGCACGAATCAGGTCGCCGCCGTTGATGGCGAGCATCTTGAGCGTATAGGGCTCCCCCGCCCTCAGCAGCACGTGCGCCATCGCGCGCATCTCCTCAATCGTCTCGACGTAATAGAAGCACGACGGGGCCTTGCCAAGTGTGTCGGCACGCTTGAGGTCCATGAGCTCGTCCATCAGACGCGGCGTGTCGACGCCCTCACCCGAAAGCGCGCGCATCATATTGAGCAGGCAGGAGCGCTCGGGGCGCAGCGGCTTATCGTGATATTTGATGAGCAGGCACACGTCGCGCACCAGGTCGTGCGAGAGAGCCAGGCGATCCATAATGATGCGCGCTTTCTTGGCGCCGAGCTCGGGATGACCGTAGAAGTGTCCGCTGCCGGCGTGATCGACCGTAAAGCACTCGGGCTTGGAGACATCGTGCAAAAACGCCGCCCACATAAGGCTCGACGATGGCGCGACGCCGTCGCACAGCGCCAGCTCCCCTGCCACCGTCAGCACACGGGCGATATGCTCGTAGACGTTAAACGCATGGTAGACACTTCGCTGATCAAACCCGCGACCCGCTGCCAACTCGGGCACAGCGGCACAGATGAGCTCGGGATAGCGAAGCATCGCGTCTCCCCCATGACCGGTCGAAAGAATGCCCTCGAGCTCAATACCCACACGCTCGCGCGCCACGGCATCGAGCAGCGGCGCGCACTCGGCAAGCGCACGCTTAGTCTCGGGCTCAATCATAAAGTCCAGACGGCAGGCAAAGCGCACCGCACGCAGCATGCGCAAGGCGTCCTCGTTAAAGCGACGCTTGGGATCACCGACAGCGCGAATCAGCTTGCGCTCCAAGTCACCCTGGCCGTCGTAGCGGTCGACAAGCCCGCGCTCGGGATGCCAGGCCATGGCGTTGACGGTAAAGTCGCGGCGGGCCAGATCGTCCTCGAGCGAGGCGGCACGCTCGACACTCTGAGGATGGCGCCCATCGGTGTAAAAGCCATCCAGGCGGTACGTGGTGACCTCGATACGCTCGCCATCGGAAATAGCCGTGATTCCGCCAAATTTAATGCCCGACTCCACGACCGCGATATCAGCGGCCTCGAGCGCCGCTTTGGACTCCTGCCACAGGCCGCTACAGCACATATCAACATCGTGGTTGGGGCGCCCCATCAGGGCGTCGCGCACCCAACCGCCTACGTACCAAGCCTCAAGACCAGCCGCCTCAAGCGCGAGCAGGACGCGCAGGGAGGCATCGGACGGTTGCGTACCGTTGAGCGAAACATTGCACATGTCTATGGCCTCCTGCACTTGTGAGCGTTAATCGATGGTTCTCAAGAAGTCTAGCAAGAAACGAGAAAGCGCGCACACGCAATTGCTTCGTCGATTCGATAAAACGAGACAGCAGACGCCACATACGTTCAGCGCGCAAAAAAAACACCCGCCTCGGTAATCCAAAGCGGGTGTTCGGCAACGATGTATCGATGCGGCTAGCAGACCTGGCGAACCTCGATGTGCTTCTTATATTCGTCCACCTTGGCAAAATCGCCCAGACCGGGGCACTCGACCACGTTGGCGCCGGTAGCCATCGAAAGGCGCAGGGCGTCCTCGACGCGCTCGGGGGCGTCGTGCCACACGGACAGGAAGGCAGCGAGCGAGGAATCGCCGGCGCACACCGTCGACAGCAGCTTGACGTCGAAGGTGCGGTTGGCAAACCAGATGTGCTCGCCGTTGGAGAAGTACGCACCGGCGCCGCCAAGAGTCAGCAGCACATTCTTGGCGCCCTTGGCGTGCAGCTCGGCCATCGCGCCCTTGACGGACTCATCGTCGCCACCGCTCACCTTAATGCCAAAGATGTCAAGCAACTCGTCGTCGTTGGGCTTAATAAGCAGCGGCTCCAGAGCAATGAGGTCTGCCAGCTGATGGCTCGAGATGTCGAGGACGAACTCGGCCCCCTTGGCCTTGACACGGCGCAGGACCTCGGCCAAGAAGCCCTCGGAAGTGTTGGGAGGCAGCGAGCCACTGATGACCAGGCAGGTCATGTCATCGAGCGAATCGATAAGCTCAAACATCTCCTGCTCGTTGGCCTCGTTGATGGCGGCACCGGCGTTGACCATGTTGTACTCGGTGTCGGGGCCGGCATTGAGAAACACGTTGACGCGCGTGATGCCGTCGGTCCACACGGGCTTGACGGGCACGCCCAGGGCCTCGGCGCCCTTAACGATAAACTCGCCCGAGAAGCCAGCGAAGAAACCCAGGATCGTGGTGTCGACACCGTAGTGGTCAAGCGTAAACGAGACGTTGAGGCCCTTGCCGTTGGGCGTGTAGACGGCGTTGCGGGTACGCGTGACAGTGTTGGCAGCAAGGCCGTCGCAGGCGATGTTGTAGTCAATGGCGGGATTTGCAGTGAGCGTGTAAATCATGAATGTTCCTTTCACGAAGCAACGTGTTAATGAAAGTATATTCCACGCATAGACAAAAGGCTAGGACAACTCGGTGAACGGTGTGGAAGCGATGAAGTACGGCGGGACACGTCTCCCCCATGGCGGAACAAAAAAGGCGCCCCGGCCGAAACCGGGGCGCCGCATGCGCACGAATATGTCGCGTTTCGATTACTGACGATCGAGCTTGCGGACAGCAACGCGCTTGCTGTACTCATCGACGTGACCAAAGTCGCCAATACCGACAGACTCGGCAACGTTGGCGCCGGTGGCCATAGCGAGCTTCATGGCCTCCTCGACGTTGTCGCGATCTCTGTACCACTTGTGCAGGAACGCAGCGAGGGTGCAGTCGCCGGCGCAGACGGAAGAGACCAGCTTGATGTTGAATTCACGCTTGGCGTACCAGATGTCCTCGCCGTTGGAGAAGTAAGCGTCGCCGCGGCTACCACGGGTGAGCAGCACGTTCTGAACGCCAGCGTCGTGAGCCATCTTCATGGCAACGCGAACCTCGTCGTCGGTGTCGACCGGCACGCCGAAGATGGCCTTCATCTCGTGATGGTTCGGCTTGATGAGCAGCGGCTTCTTGTGAGCGAGCTCCTTGAGCTTGTCGGAGGACAGGTCCAGGACGACGTCGGCGCCACGAGCCTGAGCGTGCTCCATGACCTTAGCCAGGAAGTCAGGCGTAGCTTTGGGAGGCACGGAGCCGGAAACGATCAGGCACTCGAGATCGCCCGCGGTATCCAGGATGTTGTAGAGCTCCTCCTGGTGCTGCGGCGTAATAGGAGCACCCGGGTTCAGGATGCCGTACTCGTGCTGGCCATCGTTGACGTAGGTGTTGATGCGCGTGATACCGTCGGTCCAGACCGGGCGGCAGAGGCAACCCAGGTTCATGACCTCCTCGACGATGAACTTGCCCGTGAAGCCGGCGAAGAAGCCGAGCGCGACGGTGTCGACGCCCATCTTCTTAAAGGCGAAGGACACGTCGAGGCCCTTGCCGTTAGCCGTGTAGCTGGCCGAGCCGGTGCGGACGTTCTCGTCGGGCTCGAGCGGAGAGCTCGAAACCGTCATGTCGACAGCCGGGTTAGCGGTTAGCGTGTAGAACATTTACAGTACCCCCTGTATATGTGAGGGCCGCGTGGTCGGCCCATTCCAACCACGCGGTTACCTCTGATACCAAATTAGCGAGCTGCGGACTCGAGCAGTGCCTTGACCTCGGCGGCGGTGTTGCAGGCGAGTGCCTTCTCGGCGAGCTCGTCGCACTCGGCCTTGGTCCACTGGCTGATGGTCTTGCGGGCGCGCAGGATCGACGGAGCGCTCATCGAGAACTCCTCCAGGCCCCAGCTGATCAGCAGCGGCTCGAGCAGCGGATCGGCAGCGGCCTCGCCGCACATACCGACCATGATGCCGGCCTTCACGCCGCTCTCGATGATGTTCTTGAGCGAGCGGAGCACGGCGGGATAGTAAACCTGGTACAGGTTGGAGATGGTGTCGTTACCACGGTCGGCGCACATGGTGTAGCCGATCAGGTCGTTGGTGCCGATGGAGAAGAAGTCGGCAACCTCGGCAAGACGGTCTGCGAGCAGCGAAGCGGCGGGCGTCTCGACCATGATGCCGACCTCGATGTTCTCGTTGAACTTGCGACCCTCTTCGGTCAGCTCGGCCTTGCACTGCTCGACGAGCTCCTTGACAGCCAAGACCTCCTCGACGCAAGTGACGAGCGGGATCATGATCTTGACGTCACCGAAGGCGCTAGCGCGCAGCAGAGCGCGGAGCTGAACCTTGTACTGGTCGGGATTGGCCAGGCAGTAACGCACGGCGCGGAAGCCCATGAAGGGGTTGTCTTCCTTGACCATGTGCAGATACGGAATCTCCTTGTCGCCACCCACATCGAGCGTGCGGATGATGACCGGAGCACCCTTGAGCGCGCTGGCGACCTTACGGTAGGCGTTGAACTGCTCCTCCTCGGAAGGAAGCTCAGCGGAGTCCATGAACAGGAACTCGGAGCGGAACAGACCGATGGCCTCGGCGTCGTGATCGAGCGCGTTGGGCACGTCATCGGGGTTACCGATGTTGCAGGCGATGATCTTCTTGATGCCATCGGCAGTCACGGACGGCTTGCCACGGAAGGCCTCGAGGGCTGCCTTCTCGGCAGCGAAGGCCTCGGCCTTGGCGGTGTAGGCGGCGAGCGTCTCCTCGTCGGGATCGGCCTCAACGATACCCTTGCCACCGTCGACGACAACGGTCATACCGTTACGCAGCGCGGTGCAGCTATTGGAAACCGAAAGGACAGCCGGGATCTCGAGGGCGCGCGCGATAATCGCGGAGTGCGACGTGCGGCCACCGGTCTCGGTGACGATACCGGCAACGTGGGCCTTATCGATCGTGGCGGTCATGGACGGCGTAAGGTCGTGCACGACAACGACAGTGTTCTCGGGCAGGACGGAGAGGTCGACGACCTCCTTGCCCAGCAGCTCGGCCAGAATACCGGTGCGGATGTCGGCGATGTCGGCCGCGCGCAGACGGAACATCTCGTCGTCCATGGACAGGAACATGTTCTCGAACATGGTCGAGGTGTCCATGAGCGCCTGCTCGGCGCAGGTACCGCCGTCAATGGCGGCGTTGATGGCGTCGGTCATGCCCGGGTCCTGAGCCAGGACAATGTGTCCGCTCATGATCTCGGCCTCGGCCTCGCCCACCGTCTCCTTCATGTGGTCGGCCTGAGCCTGGGTCTTCTCGCAGAAGACCGAAAGAGCGGACTGATAGCGCTCTTTCTCTGCTGCCGAATCAGCAACCTCGTGCGGCTCAAACGTCAAGTCGGGATCGACGGCGACCATGACGGTGCCGATACCGATGCCCTCGGAAGCGTTGACTCCCTGATACATTCCCATTCCTCTCTCCGTGTCATATGATAAAGCGTTTTGCCATATCCATGACAAAAGAGCGCAGCTACCTTACAACAGGTCACTGCGCCCCCAAATATGAACTTAGTTGTTCAACATGCGACCCGTTTGAGTTCTACTCGCCAAGACCGCTCTTGATGAGCTCGATGGCAGCAGCCAGAGCCTCGGCCTCGTCAGCGCCGTCGCACTTGACCTCGACCTCGGTGCCGCAGGGGATACCAGCAGCCATGAGGGCCATCGGGGACTTGCCGTTGACCTCCTTCTCGGGGGTGACGACCGTCACGTCACAGGCGTACTTGCCCATGGTGGAGGCGAACAGACCAGCCGGACGCATGTGCAGACCCTGAGGATTAACGAGGGTAGCCTTCTCAGAAACCATAGTTGACTCCTTTTTTGTGTTTAACCCCTGTCATGCATGTGGCAGGAGTCAGATTCACGACGTTGTTTATATTAACTCACATCAAACGGTTTTTCATTGTGTTTCAGACGAATTATTGGACAGATGTGTTTGTCGTCCGCTTGCTCGCCCACAGGGGCCCGTGCGCGGCCTGTGAGATTTCCTGCTCTACAGTCCTGCTCGCACGAAGAGCACATTAAGTGCTCTTCGGCTCGTGCGGAACTCGCGATAAATCTCACAGGCCGCGCGCGGGCCCCTGTGGGCGAGCAAGCTGCGGAAACTCAGTCGGTCCAAAGTAATGTCGGCTGAAAGGAATTCTGGCTGATGATCTGTTCGCGACAAGGACTCGATAGGCGGCCCCCTCTATGCCCTTTTATAAGTTGCGGTGAAATAGGGACTGAATTTGGGGTTGAATCGTTTAAACAGTCCCTATTTCACCGCAACTTATGGGAGGGATAGAAAAAAGGCGGGGACTCCTAGTGGAGTCCCCGCCTTTTGTGCAGAGGGCGATGGTATTCGCGTATTGCTGGATTAGACCAGGCGGGCGTTGATCGTCTTGGCGATCTCGGCGGCGTCGGTGGAACCTTTGACGGTGGTACGGAAGTCCTCGTCCATGAGCGCCTCGGCGACCTTGGACAGGATCTTGAGGTGCGTGGTGCCGGCCTGTGCACCGGGGATGAGCAGGGCAATAGCCACGTTGACGGGAGCGCCGTCCATGGTGTCCCAACCGGTCACACCGGACTCGTCCTTGACGACGATGACGGCAGCCTCGGTAATGGCGTCGGACTTGGCATGCGGGATGGCGAAGCCCTCCATCATGCCCGTGGTGCCCTCGGCCTCGCGGGCCAGGAAGGCGTTCATCACGGCGTCGGCGTCGCTGGCGATACCGGCCTTGACAGCCTGGTTGGAAACGAAGCTCAGAGCCTCGTCACGAGAAGCGAAGTCCTCGGCGACAAAGACATTCTCAACCTTCACGAAGTCGGCAGCCTCGGCCTTGGGGGCCTCGACGGCAGCGGCCTTGGGGGCCTCAACGGGCTTGGCTGCAGGAGCGGCCTTCTGGTTCTTCTCGAAGTCGTACTTCTTGAAGGCCACGAACAGGATGCCACCGACCACAGCGCCGATGAGGATCGCGAGGACCCACAGCGGACCGTTCTCGACAACGGGCAGGACCAGGAAGCCACCGTGAGGCGCCGGATCGTGAACGTTGAACATAATGGTCAGGATCGAAGCGATAGAGGAACCGAGCATCATGATGGGCATGACAGGCCAGATGTTCTTGGTCATGAACGGAATGGCGCCCTCGGTGATGTGGGTGCAACCAAGGATGAGGTTAACGACACCGGCGTCGTGATCCTCCTGGCTGAAGTACTTCTTGCCGACAACGACGGCAAAGGTGGTGATCAGCGGAGGAACGATGCAGGCAGCGGAGACGGCAGCCATGAAGTTGGTGCCGAAGTTGTAGGTATCGGTGCCAACACCGGCGGCCAAAGCCTCGGTGAGCATAGCGGTACCGGTGACGTAAGCAGCCTTGTTGACCGGGCCGCCCATGTCAAAGGCGCACATGCAGCCAATGGCAAGACCCAGGACAACGGCGCCAGAGGCGGACAGGCCCTTGAGGAAGTCCATCATGGCGGTGTTGATGGCAGCCATGGGGCCGGAAATGCCGAGCATGACCAGGCCGACGATGGCCGTCGAGAACAGCGGGTACAGGAAGATAGCCTTGAGGCCGTCCAGGTTCTTGGGCAGACCGGCAAAGACCTTCTCGAGCAGCAGGATGACATAACCGGCGAGGAAGCCGCCGACGATGCCGCCCAGGAAGCCGAAGCCCACACCGGCGCCACCGGCGTCGATCATGCCGGTCTCGGCGTTAACAGGCAGGCCCTGGATGGCGATCATACCGGCAACAAAACCGGGGACGAGCGCCGGGCGCTTGCCGATGGATTCGGCGATGTAGGCGGAAAGCACCGGAACCATGAGGTTCATGGCGATGCCGCCGATGATCTTGAGCATCGCAGCAAAGCTGTTGTAGTCAGACGCCGTCGAATCGAAGGACGTAATGCCCCACAGGAACGAGACGGCGGTCAGAACACCACCGGCAACGACGAAGACCAGCATGTGGCTGACGCCGTTCATGAGGTGCTTGTAGATGATGTGGCCGATGGACTCCTTCTCCTCGACCTCATCCTCGATATCGGCAGCGGCTGCAACCGTGCTGTCGCCCTTGGCGGCGAGCGCGCGGTCAATCAGCTTACCAGCGGCCTCAACGGACAGGGCCTTGGAAACACCAACGGAAACCATGGGCTTGCCGGCGAAACGCTCAGCCTGGACATCCTTGTCGGCTGCGACGACGACGGCCTTGGCACCAGCGATCTCACTCTTGGTGAGCTCGTTCTCGACACCGACCTGGCCAT
The DNA here is from genome assembly GCA_905215835.1 of uncultured bacterium. Taxonomy (GTDB): domain Bacteria; phylum Actinomycetota; class Coriobacteriia; order Coriobacteriales; family Coriobacteriaceae; genus Collinsella. Next base: position 8,530 of record CAJMRR010000043.1, read on the forward strand.
GGGTCTCGACCTTAATGGTCAGACCGCGCTCGGCAGCTGCCTTCTCCAGCGCCTCCTTCGCCATGAAGGTGTGCGCAATGCCGGTCGGGCAACCGGTCGCGGCGATGATGTCAAACTTAGCCATGTGTCCCTCCTTCTTGAGTACAGCGCCCGCGGGCGCTCCCCTACACGCGCTTCGATGCGCGTTTTTCCACACTTGAAAGATACCAACCTACCGTCCGCGTGAGAAGAGACAAGGCGCAATTCTCCGGTGAAAGGTTCTTTCATAACCGTAAACGGCAAGTGAAAGTTTACCATCAACACTTGAAACGGCAAGGTGTATCTTGTAATTGAAAATGCCCGTATACTATGGCATTGCGAATCAAATTAGATTTTCATGCCAACCAGGAGCCATCCATGACCGATAGTAGCAAGAGCGCACTTTCCCTCATTAGCACCCATCGGGGATACAGCGAGTCCGAGCAGCGCATTGTCGACTATATATTGGAGCACCAGTCCGAGGCTCCACGCCTCACGGCGGCTCAGCTCTCACGCGCCGCTGCCACGTCCGAGGCGACCGTTTCGCGCTTCTGCCGCAAGCTTGGGTTTGGCAGCTTCCGCAGCTTTCAGTTTTCGTTGGCGAGGGATTTGGAAAGCCAGCGCAACGAGGGCCTGACCGACGAGGTCTCGCTCGACAATATGGAGCAGAGCCTCAAGAACATCCTGGCTGCCAAGGTGAGCGAGCTTAATGCGACCATCGACGGTATCGACCACGATACGCTGGCGGCTGTTGTGCATGCCTTTAAGCATGCAGGGGTTATTGAGTTTGCAGCCGTGGGCAATACGAACGCGGTCGCGCTCGATGCGACGTTTAAGTTTTCGCAGCTGGGCCTGCGCTGCATGGCGAGCACCATTAGCGAGACATCAATCGGCTTTGCGCTCACGTTACGCCCGGGTGACGTCATCGTGCTAATCTCAAACTCCGGTAAATCGCGCCGACTGAATCGCATGGCAAAAGCGGCTCGCAACTGCGGCGCAACCGTAGTCGTCATCAGCAGTGACAGCAAATCCCCGCTCGCGCGCCTGGCAGACTACACTTTTAATACCGTCAACCACGAAGCGCTGCTGACGACGGGCGACTTTGCGTTCTCCAAGATCAGCGCCACGATGATCATCGAAGTCATCTACAACTTCCTGCTGCCCGAGATTGAAGACGCGCGTGAGCATATCAGCTACTACGAGGAGCTCATCCAGCCGGATAAGGTTGTGGAGTAAAACGCGTAGTGGGACAAAAATTTCAGTCTATTTTGTCCCACCAACACCGCTGATACGACCTAACCTCGAGCTTCTTCGAGCATCTGCTTTGCGTGGACCAAGCTTGCCTCGGACTGATCGCCGCTCAACATGCGGGCGATCTCGGCGATACGCGCTTCGCCGGTTACCTCGTCCAAATGCGTCTGGGGAACATCGCCCGGTTCCTTGCTGACGACATAATGCTTGTCGGCCATGACGGCGACCTGCGCCAAGTGGGTTACGACAATCACCTGATGCGTAGCGGCGAGATCTGCCAGCACGCCCGCGAGTGCACGCGCCGTGGAGCCACCGACACCAGCATCGACCTCGTCAAACACAAGCGTATCGACACCGTCCGCATTACCGAGGACAACTTTGCTTGCCAACATGACGCGGCTGAGCTCGCCGCCCGACGCAATTCGACGCAGGGGACGCGGCGTCAAACCAGCACCGCTACGGTATAGCAGCTCGTAGCTCGAAGGACCAACGGGCGTCCACTCAGCACGGGGAAGATCGCGCGACTCCCAGACGAGCTCGGCGCCGCCCATTTCCAGGCGAGCCATCTGGCGGCCAACCTCGTGGCAGAAGCGCGGGGCCGCCGTATTGCGAGCGCGCTTAAGTGCCTTGGCAGCGGTAAACAACTCGCGCTCAGCGCTCCCGAGTGCCTCACGCGCCTTTTTGATCTGCTCATCGCCATCATCGACCAGGGACAGCAGCTCTTGCGAGCGATCGCGCATGGCAAAAACATCGTCCATGGTAGGACCCCACTGACGCAGCAGGCCCTTGAGGTCGGAATACCGCTCACGCATGCGAGCGAGCTCGCGCGGATCGAAGGCGACGCCATCGCGATAGGCACGAAGTTCGTTCGCGCAATCCTCAAGGGAGATACAGGCATCCGAAAGTGCATCGGCAATGTCGCCGAGTTTGCGATCGACGGTAGCCATTCGGGAAAGCTCTGCCACGGCGCTGTTCACGGCATCGAGCGCTCCCCCTTCAGAGGCAAGCGATGCATGGGCATCGTTAGCCGTGGCAACCAGTACCTCGGCATGTTCGGAGCGCGGCAGCAGTTCCTCGAGTTCCTCATACTCGCCCGGTTTGGGGTCGACCTCGCCGATGCGCTCGAGCGCAAAGCGTGCTTCCTCGACGCGGCTCCCCTGCGCACGCGAGGTCTCTTCGACACGTCGAACCTCCTTAGCGGCAGCGCGCGAAGCCTTAAAGCAAGCACGGTAGTGCTCGAGTGCCTCGAGCGCAGAGCGCCCCGCCCACGCATCGACCATCGCAACGTGATGTGCCGGATCGAGCAAGCGTTGGTGCTCGTGCTGGCCGCACAAATCCATCATCACGCCAACGCGCTCCGAAAGCTCGCGCACACTGGCGATGCGCCCGTCAATCTTCACGCGGCTGCGGCCCTCGGCAGAAAGGCTGCGCTGTACGGTGAACCCTTCCGTGTCGTGCGGCCCGTCGAAGAGTCGTGCCTCGACGCTCGCGAGCGCCTCGCCCTCGCGCACCGTCGACGAATCCGCGCGCTCGCCCAAAATAAGTTTGAGGGCCGAGAGCAGCGCGGTCTTGCCGGCGCCGGTCTCGCCAGTCAGGACAGTCAGGCCGGCACTCGGCACCAGCGTCGCCTCGCGAATGAGTGCAATGTTAGAAACCTGCAGCTCATCGATCATGGCGGACTCCGTAGAATACGCGGCTCACCGAGTTGTAAAAACTCTCGGGGCCGTAGTCGAGCAGCAGCACATCGCCGGGGCCTCGGCGCACGGCCACGCTCTCGACCGTGCCGTCGCAGGTAATAAACTGTCCATCGATAGCGATCGCCGGAACGCTCGGACGGTCATCAGACATAAAGATTTCGACGACATCACTCGGCGAAGTCAAGAAGGCACGGGCCTGAATGGTGTGCGGCGCAATGGGTACGCAGACCATGCCCGTATAGTCAGGGCTCACGATGGGGCCACCGGCGCTGAGCGCGTAACCCGTAGAACCAGTCGCCGTCGAAACGACGACACCGTCACCGCGTAGGCGGTCGATATGGTGACCGGACACCGTGATGTCAAACTCGACCATATCGGACAGGGGGCCGCGCGTAAGCGCCATGTCGTTGAGGGCGAAGGTGCGCACGACATCCTTCGTACCATCTTCGCGCACGGACACGATATCCGCGGCGATGGTAGCGCGACGGCTCACATGCAGCTCGCCGGACAGGGCGTCGCTCACGACCTGCAGAATGTCGCGCTCCTCGGGACTCGCAGCAGTTAAAAAACCCAGGTGACCATAGGAAAGACCGAGGATAGGAATCTCACGATGGTTGAGGATGCGGGCAGCGCGCAGCAACGTGCCGTCGCCGCCGAGCGTAATGACCAGATCGGAGCCGTCAATATCAGGCGTGCTCTGAATCTTGGATCGCTGGTCGGCAGCCCATGCGACCTCATAGCCCTGGCGAGTCAGCCAAAGCTCGAGCATCAGGCCGCTCTCGACCGCCTCTTGCTTGTAGTAATTGGGAACCAGAAAGACCTTCATAGCGTTGCAGCTTTCTCGCTCATAACCGATACCTGGGATTGCAGCTCGTCTTGCGAGCGATCGCCGGGGTCAAATCTCGTGCCGTACAGGAAAAACTCAACGTTGCCCTTGGCACCATGAATGGGCGACACGCACACATCGACCGGGAACAGGCCCTTGGCAGCAAAGAGTTCAACCGCCGCCACGAGTGTATCGCGGCGCACGGCGGGATCGGTCACAATGCCGCCCTCGCCCACCAGCGCCGCCGGAGCCTCAAACTGCGGCTTTACGAGCGTGCAGAATGCACCCGTGGGCTCCAGGCACGCCAGCACCGCATCGATAATGTTCGCGATGCTGGTAAACGAGACATCACACACAGCCAAGTCGATGGTGCCGGCATAGCCAAGCTCAGGCAGCTGTGTCACGTTTGTGCGCTCATGCAGCGTCACGCGATCGTCCTGACGCAACGACCAATCGAACTGGGCGCGACCCACGTCCACCGAGACAACGGTCGCAGCTCCGCGCTTGAGCAGGCAATCGGTAAAGCCGCCGGTAGAGCAGCCCACATCCAGACAGGCAAGGCCCGTCGGATTGATGCCAAACGCATCAAGCGCGCCTTCGAGCTTAAGACCGCCGCGGCCAACATAGGGAATGCGCCCCTTCACGTGCAGCGGCAGGCCCGGGGGCACCTTAAGGGCCGGCG
>CAJMRR010000044.1 GCA_905215835.1 uncultured bacterium
CAGGTGTGCGTGTGGTCTGCGATGCGCGTCACGTCGGCGCCGAGAGAGCGCAGCTCACCGGGCGTGGCGGCGAGCATCTGGGCGCGACGCTCCTCGCGCGCATGCGGATCGAGCCCGGCCAGGTAGGTCGTGTTGCGGCGCTTGGTGAGCGCGTACGGCTTCACCGGCGCGTCCATGCCGCTCACGCAGCTCACAATAAAGCCCTCAAAGGCGGCCTCGTCGGGCTCAAAGCTGCCAAGCCATGCGCCCGCGCGCGCCACGCGCTCAATCGAAGGATCGATCGCCGGGTCGCGGTAGGTGTAGAACGCCGTCTGGCGCTCGCCGGCTGCGCGGAATCCGCAGCCGTACGCACCGCCCTTCACGCGAATCTCGTTCCACAGGTAATCGTAGGAGAGCGCGTTGGCAGCCACGGCCCAAGCGCCTGTCACGTCAATGCCCAGGCGACGCGGATCGCACGCACGCGCGGCAAAGCAGATGTCGCTGGGGATCACGAAAGCCTCGTGGCGGTCGCACGGCGTCGGCACCGCGAGCGCGCCGCGGTCGGCACCATCGCCCGCACCCAGCCCCAGGTCACCCGCGGCATCCCAGTACGCGTCAAAGTCCTCGTCGCTGCCGGTAAAGCTCGCCATGCAGCCGTCGGCCACAAAGATGCGGCCTGCCAGCTCGGCAAGCTTGGTACGCAGCCCGTCCACGCGCTCGTCAAAGTGCTCGAGCAAATCGCGCAGGAACAGGTAGAAGTCTACGCCCGAGAGCTGCTCACGCACCACGGCCGAAGGCGAGCTGTAGCTCATCGCGCGACCGAGCGCCGCCGAGTGGCCGTTGTTGATAAAGCCCTGCTCAAGCCCAATGCGAATTTGCGTGAGCACGTCGCGCATGCGGTCGGCGTCGGCGTCTGCCAAAAGCGTGCTCGACCATACCTCGCGCGGCAGACTCGCCAGTGCATCGATCTTCTCGGACAGGGCGCCGGCGCTCACCAGCAGGTAGGGGCGCACGCCGTCTACTTCGGGCTGCGTCATGACTTCGGTCGTAAAGCTCAAAAAGCCGAGCTTGCCAGCGAGCAAGTTGTCGAGTTCCTCGGCCGAGTGCTCGCGCGTGGGCAGCTGCTTAAGCAGGCGGCAGAGCAGTGTCACATAGGGCAGGTCCTCAAACGCGACGCAGCTCAGGTCGAAATACTGCATGGCGTAGGCCAGACGGTTGGTGGGGATGTCGTGGCGCAGGCAGGGGATGGGCGTGGTCGTGTCTACGACCAGCGGCGGCTCGGGGCGCGCCTCGCCAATGTCGGACACGCGCAGGCGCGGCAGCGTGGCCTTGGCCTCGGGCGTGTCTTCTGCCTCCTGCGCGGCACGCAGCGCGGCCGTGCGCTCGACCACGTCGGCCAGCTCGGCATCGGTCATGGCATCGCGCTTGGCTGCCAGCTCGGCGGCTTCGGCACCCTCCGAACCCTCGGCGGCGTCCACCGGCACCAGCTCGACCAGTGCCATGTGGTCGTTTTCCAGCACCAGCTCGCGCAGCAGGTCCTCAAAATAGCTGCCGTCCAGCTCGCTGCGCAGCTCCTCGTACACCGCGCCGTACTTGAGCGCCAGCGTCGCGGCGTCGTCATCGTAGAGCCACGTGCTCAGCGCGTCGCACGCAATGGCCACGCCGTCGGCGATGCCGTAGTCGCGCTGACGCAGGTCGTATTCGTTGCTGCTGATGATGGCTTCCAGGCGCTCGCGCGGAACGCCATGCTCGCATAGGTCGCGGCAGGCGTCCTGGAACACGCGGCGCAGCTCGCGCGCCACGCCGGGCTGTGCGTTTTGCAGCATGATGAGCTCGTAGGGCTGCAGGCTCTCGGCCGCGGTGTAGCTCACCACGTTGCCGCCCATGCCGGCGGCCAGAATGGCCTTCTTAACTGGCGCTTCGTTGGAGCCCAGCAGTGCCTCAAACAGGATATCTGCTGCGATCGTGCGTTTGCGGTCGAGCGCGCTGCCCAGCACAAGACCCAGGCCCACCAGGGCGTTCTCGGGCGTGGTAGCCATCTCAACGCGCTTGTACTCGCAGGTCACGGGCGCCTGCACGCCCAGCGGATTGGGCGCCATCGTGGACGGGTCCTCGCCGGCGGCGACGGCAGCGTCCATGCGGCGGCTCGCGGCACTCGGCTGCGACAGATAGCGCTCGTCCAAAAAGGCCAGGGCGCGGTCCACGTCCAGGTCGCCGTAGAGCGTTATATAAGAGTTGGAAGGATTGTAGTGGCGCGCGTGCGTGTCCAGGAACTGCTCGTAGGTGAGCGCGGGAATCGCGCGCGGGTCGCCACCGCTCTCGTGTGCATAGGCGGTGTCGGGGTAGAGCGCGGCGTTGACGGCGTCGTCCAGCACACTCATGGGGTCGGACAGCGCACCCTTCATCTCGTTGAACACCACGCCGTTATAGCGCAGCGTGCCCTCGCGCAGGCTCCCGCGGAGCCGCCGTCGCCCTCGCCCTCGACGCTCTCCGGCAGGTCCAGCTCGTAGTGCCAGCCCTCCTGCTCAAAAATGGTGGGCTTGGTATAGATGGCCGGGTTGAACACCGCGTCCAGGTACACGTCCATCAGGTTGTACAGATCCTGCTCGTTGGTGGTGGCAACGGGGTAGATGGTCTTGTCGGGGTAGGTCATGGCGTTGAGAAACGTCTGCATGGAGCTCTTGATCAGATCGACAAACGGCTCCTTGACGGGGAACTTAGCCGATCCGCACAGCACCGAGTGCTCAAGAATATGGAACACGCCGGTGGAATCGGCCGGCGGCGTCTTAAAGCCAATGGCAAAGGCCTTGTTTTCGTCGTCGCATGCCAGGTACAGCAGGCGAGCGCCCGAGGCAGTGTGTCGCAGCACGTAAGCGTCCGAGTCGAGCTCGGGCACGGTCTCGCGGCGCTCGACGGCAAAGCCGTGGCAGGTAGTGCCGGGCACCAGCAGTGTAGCGGCTGCGGCGCGCGGGTCGGTTGAGGTGGTGGGCATATGCAGTCTCCTTTGACGCCCCAGCGGGAGCGAATCGAGTCGAATCCTCGAGAGTATACCCATATGGGGCCGCGACCCTGCGGCGAACTGGAGACGATGCAGCCGGATTGGCCATAGGTCCCGCGTGCCCGCCGCACGAGCGTGGAAAATTGGACACTCGCCAAACGAGAGTGGATATTCGGACGGACGAGCGAGGATTTCCGGATACCTATCGAACGAGAGTGGATATTTGGACGGAATTTGCCGCAAAAGCCCCAAAAACCGTCCAAATATCCACTCTCGATATCCGACCGTCCGAAAATCCTCGCTCGTCCATCACTTGCGTATCTCTCGTCTCTCATTCGTCTCTAATATGAAAGATGACAGGAAGATGAGAGAAAAATATGAGAGATAACTGAGCAGCAAAGAGACAGGCAATCATGGTATTGTCTCAATACCGATTGTTCTACCAGCAAAAATATGTATAGATGAAGCAAATGGTAGACATTCCATCTCTATCTATCTCTTATCTCTAAGCCGAGAGATAGAGAGATAAATGAGAGATAATTACGAGAGATAACTGAGAGACGAGGGAAATCTATCCGCGGCATTCTCTGCAGGACCGAGCGAAAGGACGTGCAGATGAACGAAAACGAGCTGACCGGTCTGCTTGAGTCTTTAAGGCGTATGGGCTCGGATGATCTTAACGTCGAAGCGAAGGAGAGCGCCACGACGCTTTCCCGCGACGTGTGGGAAACGGTGAGCGCATTCGCGAACACTGCCGGCGGAACCATCGTGCTCGGAGTGAGTGAGCGCGCAGGTTTTGTCCCGGTTGAGAACTTCGAGACCGAGAAAGTGCTCAACCAATTCGTGGCGGGCATGGGCGATGCCGGCGGTCGCGGAAAGCTGGCCAATCCGCCCAAATACACCATTGAGCGCGTGGAGCTCCAGGGCACCGTGGTTCTGGTCATCACGATTGAGGAGCTCGACCCGTCGAGCAAGCCTTGTTATGTCATAGAGCGGGGCGCCCAGGGCGGCAGCTACAAGCGCATCGATGACAAAGATGTGCCGCTTTCATCGACCGAGGTGCTCGCATTGGCGTCATACGGTCGAGCGACTCCGAGCGATCGCGACGCGGTGGCGGGTGCGGGCGCGGACAATCTCGACGAGACGCTGGTCGACCGTACGATAGATCGGGCTTTCTCGTTGACGCCCCGGGCAATGCGCGGCGCGCCGGACAAACAAACGAAGCTGGAGCGCCTAAATATCCTTGATTCCCAGGGCAATGTCACCAAGGCTGGACTCCTAGTTGTGGGCACCTACCCTCAGCAGTTCTATCCCAAGCTCTTCATTGACGTGGCTGTCCATGCGGGAACTCAGAAGGGCATGGCGGGGTCGCTGAGATTCATGGACCGCACAATCTGTGAGGGAACGTTGGGCGAGATGATCTCGGATGCCGTCGCAGCCGTCGCCAAGAATTTGCGGCGAACCTCGACCGTCCAAGGTGTCTCGCGTGTCGACTCGCTTGAGATTCCCGAGGAGGTTCTGCGCGAGGCAATCGCCAACGCCGTAATCCATCGAGAATACGGGGATCGGTTCTGTGGACAATCGATTGCCGTCGACGTCTTTGACGATCGTGTCGAGGTGACGAATCCTGGCGGCCTTTACGGGGGAAAGACTCGCGAGAACTTGTTTGACGGCAGCTCCCGATGCCGTAACGCGACGCTCGTGAAACTCATGTCGATTGTCCCGCTGCCGGATGGCGCAGGTTCGCCGGCTGAGGGCAATGGCTCGGGCATCCCGATGATGATCGATGCCATGCGCGCGCATGGTCTGGCCGAGCCCCTGTTCTGCCCGGGGTTCGATCGGTTCAAGGTCGTACTTTACCGTTCAAAGATCGAGCCGGTCGATCATGGCGGGGGCTTAATTGTGGCGGCACTCAAACACTACGGCGAGCTGGGGACGCGTGAGCTGGCAGAACGCACGGGGCTTACAATTTCCCAGGTTAGGTCGCGCGTCAACGCGCTCATTGCTCAAGGCGAGCTTGAGCCCACGGCGCCGGCGACGAGCCGCAACCGCAAGTATCGACTGTCAGAGCGCGTGGAATAAATGCGTTAGTGGACGAGGCGACCCAATAATCGACCCTCGATTGGCGCCCACTAAGGCAAAGCGGTTGTTGCCCAGTCGACAGTGATGCTAAAGACTCGGCTTACGCCGGCATGGCCCCAAACCCGTCCATCAAGAACAGCCTAAGAACCAGCTTGATGACATATCCCGGTTTGACTTCAGCCGCGTCAAAGACGTGGCGCTCGGCGAGTTCGCTGCAGTATGCATAGATGTCGCGGATAAGGTCCGCGCCCGAAAGCGTAAACATGTAGCCTGCGTCCGAAAGTGCATTGGGCGCGGCGGGCAACTTGGCCATGTGGCAGAACGTTTGCAGGTCGGGCGCCATAACATTCTGGTAGTCGAGGTGGTCGTTGGCATCCTGTTCGGCAAGCTCCAATTGGCGCACAAAATCCAGCGCCGCTGCTAACACAAAGCTCGGTGTAGGCGCATTGACGTCCTGAGTGGTCGCCACGAGCCTGCCCGCCGCCTGCGTGACAAGCCAAGCGACCTCGCGCTGGCAGCGCACGGCCTTGCGCGTAACCGGCTTGATGGACGAAGAAGAAACGCTCCCCTTAGGCGGATTCGAAGCAGCCATAAGACCCTCCCATGAACAATCCGGTCCAACAAGCCCGGATGAAACACGTGCTACATCAGTATACAGGGGAGTGGGGTAGCGGGGTACGAGCGCGCCAGCGGCAAACCGAGAGCATCAACGATGTGCCGATCGCGGAATGAGATCTCGTAATAATTGACTCTCGGTCATATTATTGAGGGGCATGACTCGCGTTCGTATGGTTGTAGGTGCTGGCGATGAACGACATTGACCTTGCTGTTCCGTTGATGGATGGACCAAGCTATGACCGTGCCTGCAGTCTCGTGCCTTCTGAATACGTTGAGGCATGGGAGTGGTTTCTGGGTGAGGAGCAGCGCGGCGGCGTTTGGACCAGCCTTCCGCACCACACCAAGGAAGATAGCCCTCAGTATCAGTATCGTTTGAGAATTGGCTCGGACTTCTTTCCCGTAACGCGGGATTCAGGGATCTTCTGGCCGGGCCAGGATCGGGTGAAGCAAGATCCCAATAAGATCTTTGCGCTCTCGGTCCATAACTCTAAAAAGAGCTTCTACACCGATGTGCCTCCGCTCTATTTGGACGATGGTACGTGGGTCATTAAGTACTCGGTTCAAGCGCCGGGTACCGTTGGTTTTCGAGACCAGAATTACAACCGTAAAATGCTCAACTGCATGGAATGCGGCGTTCCAGTCGGAGTCATATTTGCAACCGAGGTGGGCTATAAGGTGCTCGGCCTTGCGTTTGTTGAGCGGTTCGAGCCCGAAAACGGATGGTTTGTTCTGCACGGTCCTGTTCATAAAGGCGGGCCGGACCCTCGTTTTGCGCCCGACATGAGTTATCTGAAGCGCATGCCCGTCGATATTGAGTTTGCCGGACAGGGTGCGACCGACGACGAAAAGGTCCGCTATGCGTTAAGGCGCGAGCGATTGGGGCAACAATGGTTCCGCAAGCAGCTCGTTGCCGCCTATGACGGCCGTTGCGCGGTGTCGGACTGTGGCGTCAGCGAAGCTCTGGAGGCTGCGCATATCGAGAATTACTCGGGACCCAAATCGCAGGTTGCCAGCAACGGCATTCTGCTTCGGCGCGACCTTCATTCCCTATTTGATGCTCACCTGATTTCGTTTGAGCCTGTTTGCGGCGAATATCGGCTGTGCGGATCGTACCTGCTGGATAAGACCGACTACGCTTCCTTTGCGGGTGCGACGCTAAGGCAGCCGAATGAGCGTCAGTGGCGACCCAATACGGTGTTTCTTGAGGCCCATCGCATTGAGTTCGATCGCTCGGAAAAGAAGCGTGAAAAGGCGGGGCTTCTGCCGTATTAGCGTATTTGGTTTTGGCATTCTTTGACGATCGTGTTGTTTGATCGGATCGCGTGGCGATGCAATCTCGCGCACGCCCGCCGGTGCATGCTCTTTCTGATTTGTATAGCGAGAGGGGAGCGTGTATGAGCTGGCGAGGCGATATTGCAATGGGGAAGTACGGAAAACTGCCGTGTGCCCTTATAGACAACAATATGTTTCCGAGCGTAGAGGTTGATTGCGGGTCGTTTGTCGTCGCCTGTCCTTGCTGCGGCTCGCAAATACCGTGTCTCGACATTCGGTTCATCGATGCGCGCGACAGGCTCAGCGACGAAGTGAGAAAACGGACAGGCGTTCATATGCCGGTGTATCCGGAGAAATGCCCTGTTTGTGGCCTCGATATCGTGTACGACGCCGGCGACGAGGGATAGGTGATGCGGAGGAGCTGACTGTGAAGGCCTCTTCGTCTCTACAAATAAATCCCCTCACCGAGCTGCTTGTGGAACTCGGCGTGATGGTCGCGTGCCCAGGTAAAGAGCGCCTGGTCAAAGTCGGTGCGCGTGGTCGGGACGCCAAAGACGCCGGCAACTTCGACGCGCACAAACTCCAGTGCCGGCAGCTTGTTGATGGCAGTGAGGGCAAACGGGGACGAGGGCTCCTCGAACAGATAGCGACTGCCTTGCAGCGCGTCGCAACTGGTGCACGTGTTGCCGAGCGACGGGGCTTTGGAGGCTCGCGCGCCTACGGGCTTGTAGCCGCAGCGCTTATGAAGGTAGTCGCGGATTTCGCCCGGCACGCAGCCAAGAGCGGGCACGATGGCGAGTGCGTTGGCGTTGGCCGTGTCGATGGCAATGTGCCCGGCTTCGTTGGGCGCGTGCGCGATGGTGATGCTCTCGTCGTTATCGGTTCGATAGGGAATGCCGAAGGCCGCGACCGAGGTCTCTTTGTGACACTTCCAGCACTCGCGCTTGCCCAGTACTAGATATATATACGGCGCCGAGGGGTCGGATCGGTCAACACCGGGCAGCCACTCGGCAAAGGGCTCGGGGTTGACGCCGCTGGGTACATACCAGATCTTCTTGGTCCGGTCCCATTTGGCGCCCAGCGCCTTGGCTTCTTCTTTGTGCGAAAAGGGGACATCGAGCTCGGTGCGCATGGCGGCTCCTTGGTGCTGCAGGTGCAAGTGACTCAAGGATACCGCAGGGTGTGGACGTTGTGGCGTTTTGCCGAGAAGCTGCGGCTCAGATGGGTTCGAGACGCGTTGGTCTCGGTGGCTATTGGGGCGGTTTTGATGGACTGCGGAGTCAGCCGGGATAGGCACTTGGGTCGCTGACGCGGTTTTGTACATGGGCAGGGTGGTTGGAGCAGTTTGCGGCGCAGTTTTGTGCCCGGCTATTGTTGATGTTGGGGTATTGAATTTGTTTGGCTGCCATTCGTCAGGTGAATTGATGTTGCGTTGCGATGACGGTTGGAACTGCCAGCGGATTTGGCGACATAAAACAAAACAGCCCAGAGGGCATAGCCTCTGAGCTGCGAACATTTGGTGGGCGTTAGAAGATTTGAACTTCTGACCTCTTCCGTGTCAGGGAAGCGCTCTCCCCCTGAGCTAAACGCCCGATCAAGGGTGCGCAAGCGCGCAAGGGATAATATAACGGAGCCTGAACTCGGTGGCAAGAACATTTTTAAAAATCGCTTACATTGTGGAATTCGGGGGCTTTGTCGCATCCATTTCAAAAGAGCCTGCTGCCGCGATTTGGCTGTCGCATAATGCAAGGCCATTGCGGTATCGAGCTATGGAAAGACGCCTGCGGAATTGTCCTACCGATAAGCGGACAAGCCTCCAGCTGGTGACTTCGCCGTGGTAAGGTAAGCCGAATTGTTTCCAGGCTGTTTCGGGGGAGTGGAATGAGCAAAGAGTGTGTCGAGCAGGTCGAAGGCGCAGGGGCTTCGGTGCCGATGACCGATATATCGAACATTGATGTGCCCGAGGGCACCGACGAGCTCAGCCGTAGCACCCGCCGCGCCTGGCGCGACCGCCTTAACGATGCGTCGTCGCGCAAGATGATCACGGGCGTCTTGGCTACGCTGGTGGGCGGTTCGTTTTGGGGCTTCTCGGGCACCAGCGCGAGCTTTCTGTTCGATACCTACCACGTCGACACCTTGTGGCTTATGAGCGTGCGTCAGATTCTCGCCGGTCTACTCTTTATGGCCGTGGTTGTTACGCGCGACCGCGAGCGCCTGATTAAGCTCTGGACCACACCCGCCGATCGCAAGCAGCTGCTGCTCTTTACCGCCTTTGGCCTGCTGTTCAACCAGTTTTGCTATCTTTCGGCCGTGCGCCTGACGAACGCCGGAACCGCGACGGTGCTCCAGTGCCTGCAGCTCGTTATCATCATGGGCTACACCTGCGTGATCGATCGCCGCATGCCGCGTACTCGCGAAGTCATCGGCATTGGCCTGGCTCTGGGTGGAACCTTTTTAATCGCCACCGGCGGCGACCCCACCAGCCTGAATATTTCGCCGCTTGGCCTGGCAGCAGGTCTTATGTGTGCGGTCAGCGCCGCGTGTATGGCGGTGATTCCCGCCAAGATCCTGCCCGAATACGGCAGCCCCATCGTCACGGGTTCGGCAATGCTCACGGCGGGCGTGGTCTCGTGCGTCTTCGTGCAGCCCTGGGCGCATATGCCGGCGCTCGACGCTGCCGGCGTCGAGGCGCTCGCGGTGTTCGTGGTTATCGGCTCGTTTTTTGCTTACATGCTCTATATGCAGGGCGTTAAGGACATCGGCTCGGTACGTGCGAGCCTCATCGGAACTGTGGAGCCGGTTTCGGCGACCATCACCAGCGCCGTTATGCTGGGGACGGTGTTTTTGCCGACCGACCTTATCGGCTTTGTCATGATCATCGTGATGATGTTCCTTACGGTGTAGCTAGCGCCGCCGCCAAGACAGAAAAGGTGTTGTGCCGCATTTTCGCCAATTGATGTCCGTGTCTGGAGTTTAGCTGTCGATGCTCAAAATGCCATAAACTAGTAACGTTATGGACTTTTTCATTGCGACTCAATTGCGAGGATTTCTTTATGGCTGGTAATCACTTTAAGGGCAGCGATAGCGGCCGTCCTGCAGTTCCGCCGCGTCCGAACGGGGCTGGTAAGGCCGGCACGCCGGGCGGCGCTGGACAGGGCGGTTCCGGTAAGCGCGTGTCCCCGGGCGAGACGGCGATGTTTACCGCTCTGTACGAGCAGTCTCAAAAGGCAAAAAAGACCGGCCGTGCAAGAGGGAATGTCTTTGCGGGCGGTGCAACCTCCACGTCGCAGCCGAGCGGGGCTCCTTCGGTACCCGCGAACAACGCAGGTGCTGCCAACGCCGCGAATGCCGCCGGCAACGTTAATGCCGACAAGGCCGCCAACAATACTCCCTCTGCCGGTGGCGCGGGGCTTACGGGTAACCTTGGCACGATTTACACCGGCGCCTCCGAGACTGGCACGTTCGCCCGCCTGGATGATAGCGGTGCCGAGTTTGCGGGCTCGGGTTCCAAGGAAGATTATTACGATTTTGGCTTGAACTACGGTGGCGACGCTTCGCCGAGTTCGACCTCTGACGGTCTGGTCCGTCATCGCCATCGCAAGGGCGAGCGCAAAAAGCGTCACACCGGCGCCATTATTGCCGTTGTAGTCGCGGTGCTTCTCGTTGCGCTTGGCGCAAGCGGCTTTATGCTGCTTAACTCGGCAAAGACCGTAAAGAGCGAAGCGAAGGAGGCTGTCGAGATCGTCGGTGGCCTTAAGGACAAGGTCACGTCGGGCGATTTTTCGACGCTGCCTGACGACGCGAAGAAGATCGATGAGCTCTGCGACAGCATGAAGGCGGAGACCTCGAGCCCGCTGTGGACGGCGGCATCGTTTATCCCGGTGTATGGCAGTGACATCAACGCAGCCCGCACCATGATCGACGCCCTGTCCGATGTCTCGAGCAACGCGCTGGTTCCCATGGCCGACAACCTTTCGCAGGCCACGCCCGGCAAGCTGTTCCAGGACGGCATGATTAACGTGTCCGCGCTGCAGGCGGTCGCCGATTCGCTTTCCAGCAGCTCGAAGGTGTTCAAGAGCGCCAACGAGAAGGTCCAGGGCATTGGCGATACTCATATTTCCCAGGTGACCGAGCTGGTCGATAAGGCCAAGGACGGCTTTGCCACCCTCAACGGTGCGGTTGACGCGGCGGAGAAGGTCGCCCCCGTCCTTCCCCAGATGCTCGGCGCCAACGGCCAGACGCGCAACTACCTTATGTACGCCATGAACAACGTCGAGATTCGTGCTTGCGGCGGCTTTGGCGGTTCGCAGGGCCTGATTTCGGTCACTGACGGCCAGATGTCGATTGGCGAGTTTGTTCCCCGCATTGGACTCAGCGAGGATGAGGCAGTCGAGAGCGTCGACGAAGAGGATGAGGCGCTGTTCGGCAACCACAGTAACCTGTACAACTCGGGCAATACCTATTCGCCTGATTGGCCCCGCAACTCGCAGCGTGTCGCCGCGCTGTGGAAGTCCCAGTATGGACAGGACGTTGATGGCGTCATCGGTATCGACCCGGTGTTCCTGCAGTATCTGCTGGGCCTGGTCGGTAACGTGTCACTGCCCGACGGAACGGTTGTCGACGGCACCAACGCCGCAAAGGTCCTCATGCACGATGTGTACTGGAACTATCCGGTCGAGGAGTCTGACGGCATCTTTGCATCCGTCGCCAGCGCTGCCTTCGACAAGATCCTTGGCGGTATCGGCGATGTCGATGTTACGAAGCTTGTCAGCGCCGTTGAGCGCGGTGCCGAAGAGGGCCGCCTGATCGCGTGGATGAGAAACGATGATGAGCAGAGTGCCATCAAAGAGACGGGCATTGACGCTTCGCTGCCCGATCCGGATGACCCGAGTGCCGATCCTGTTGCCGGCGTTTACTTTAACAACCTGAGCTTCTCCAAGCTCGACTGGTATCTGAACGCCGACACGCAGATCGGCCAGGGCATCAAGAACGGCGACGGCACGTGCTCGTATCGCATCACCGTTACTCTGACGAACATCATGACGCAGGAGGAGGCAGGCAAGCTGCCCGACTACGTTGCGGCGAGCGCACCCGATGCCGCGCGTGACGACGAACGCCTGAATGTCTCGTTGTTTGCCCCGACGGGCGGCAACATCAGTGACCTTACGGTTGAAGGCACACAGTTTGGTCTTGGCGCCGCTACGTGGCATGGAATCCCCTTCTATTCGGGCACCGTTGACCTGCATGCTGGCGAGACGACGACGATCACGTATACGCTGACCACGTCGGCCGAGGCGGGGGACAAGCCGCTTACGCTGCGTCAGACTCCTACATGCCAGGCGGCTCGCGACAGCGCGTCGGCGTAGGGTTTTTCTGGTAGCGCAGATAATCGAGTACCATTTTGGGGCGGACAGGCAATCTGTTCGCCCCTATTTTGTAAGGAGAGCGCATGAAGTACTTTGGCACCGACGGCTTTCGCGGTGAGGCCAACGTTGGGCTGACGGTAGAGCACGCTTATAAGATTGGCCGTTTTGTGGGCTGGTATTACGGCGCCAACCGCGAGCGCAAGGCACGCGTGATCGTGGGCAAGGACACGCGTCGCTCGAGTTATATGTTTGAGGCGGCGCTGGTGAGCGGCCTGGTCGCGAGCGGTGCGGACGCCTATATGCTGCATGTGATCCCGACGCCGGGCGTAGCGCATCAGACTGTGGAAGGCTGCTTCGATTGCGGCATCATGATCAGCGCGAGCCACAACCCGTTTTGCGATAACGGCATTAAGCTAGTCAACAGCGACGGCTTTAAGATGGACGAGGACGTACTGGAGCTCATCGAGGACTATATCGATGGCAAGAGCGAGGTGCCGCTGGCAACGGGCAACCACATCGGCGCCACGGTGGACTACATGCAGGGTCGCAACCGCTACATTGCTTCGCTCATCGCCAGCGCGAACTTTTCGCTGCAGGGCGTCAAGATCGGTATCGACTGCGCCAACGGCTCGGCATCCAGAACGGCGGAGCGCTTGTTCACCGAATTG
>CAJMRR010000045.1 GCA_905215835.1 uncultured bacterium
CCGGGAACAAGCGTATGTACCAGCCGATTTACAAATAGCATAGCGGTCGTCCTCACAATCATGTTTAAGGGGATAGTGTAGCTCGCGCGGGGGTGCCGTGCACCGATGCTCAGAAAATGCAGCAATAGTCTGCCGGTGCTAACGAGCGAGCCTTCTCGTCTGCCTGGGTGGTCCATTTTGGGCCACATGGGTATGGGCATGTGCCTGTTTGCTCGACATACTTAATGTCGACAGCCCCTGTGCAAAGGAGGACGTTTCCATGGACGAGATGTTTGCCATTAAATGTCAAAACTGCGGCGGCCCTATGTACTCACACCAAGCTAAGCGCAGCTTTGAGTGCGCTTATTGCGGTGCGGTCATTCCGTGGCAGGCGGACGCTGGAGAGCCCAAGAGCGCTTTGGGCATTCGCCATACGCCGTTGACGGTGGTGGATGGACTGCTCAAGCTCACGCATGTGTCGCAACTCGAGCGCCCGGAGGACCCGGACTGGTATTTCTTCAATTCGCACTGGCGCAATCAGTCGGTCCTGGAACATCTGCTGTGGGAGGATCGCGGCACGGCGCAAGAGTTCCAAGAGGCCACGCATGTGAGCATTCCTTGCCCCTTCTGCGGAGCGTCCTTTGAGGGCGAGTCAACGCAGCGTGTGTTTGAGTGCCCGTCCTGCGGCAACAAGATCGGCGTTGCCGACCTACTCAAGCCGGGGACGTTTAGCAAGCGCCTGACCATGGGCGTAGGTGCGGAGTATGTGCCTGAGCAGGGTATTCCCTGCGAAATCTCGCCGCAGCAGGCACGTGCCAACGCGCTGCAGCTGGTGCGTCAGTATCCCGACGCCTTTGCCGGGCACGACGTGGAAGATGCGATCCAAAACGACATGATGCTCTTCTACTTCCCCATGGCGCTGGCGGACCTGCGCATGATGGCGAGCTTCCCGGGCAAGGGCCTGAGCAAGGAGACCCTGGTGTACTACGAGGTGCTCGACTGGGCATATCCCAGGGCAAACTACCTGGATGTTCGCCTTATGGGAATTTTGGAGCCGTGGGACTTTGCCAAGGTTGGGCCGTTCGATCCCGCCATGCAGGAAGGCGACTTCCGCGTTGTCTCCGTCGATGCGTCTACCAAGGACCAGGTGGTCATTGATAAGCTGGCGCTCGACATTGCCGGCAACGATGCCGAGGCGGTGCTGGGGCTCAATAAAAAGAGCATCCGCGCCTGGGCGCGCAAGGCTCGCAAGCACAAGGACGGTCTGGTGATGGTGCCGGTCTACTTTGTCGATCGCCCGGCGTCGGATAGCCGCGACGGCGAGCAGGTGCGCATCGCCGTAAACGGCCAGACGGGTCGCGCGGCAGCGGTGGTGTTTAGCGACGAGCGCGAGACACATGTGGTAGCACCGCTCAATCCCAACGTGATGCTGTCGAGCGAAAGCACCGTGCACGCCACGCCCATCGAGGTCAAATACGTTAAATCGCCGTTCCTATACCAGATCGTACGCCGTGGAGGCGGTGAGCAGCCGCGGCAGGTGGCAGCAGCAGCTGAGGGTTCCTACCGAGAGGAGAAGCCCAAACGCAAGGGGTTGTTTGGCGCGATATTTGGTAAGTAGGGGAGTGGCGCTGGTTAGTCTTATGGCGCGATAGCTAGGGGCACGGGGCGGCTCGCAGGAGTGTGGGCCGCCCCGTTTTTGTGCGGCGAGACATGGCGTCCGAGCTGCCGTAGAGACTTGGCTAAATGGCTATTTAGAAGAACTACTGCTTGCCAAATGCGCTGAATTAGAAAATGGGGTTAAAGAATTCTGTACCGTCGATAATTACTGCAAGCGCGTCTACAGTGGCGGAACCCCCTCAACGAAAAATGCCAGTTACTGGAACGGGGCTCTGCCGTGGCTTTCATCTGGTGAAACAAGAGCCAGGTTCATCATTGGAGCAGAAAAGACGATTACGCCCGAAGGTGTAAGGTGCTCGTCTACAAAGCTTGCCCGTCGTGGCAATGTCGTTATGGCGTCTGCCGGCCAAGGCTTCACCAGAGGTCAAACCTCGATGTTGTTATTTGATGCGTATGTGAACCAGTCTATAGCGGTTATGGAGCCGAAGGAGGGGTGCGGCTCATATCTCCTGTTTGCCCTTGCCAGAAGATATGAAGAGCTTCGGGCCTGGTCAGACTCGACATCAACACGTGGAAGCATGTCGGGAAAAGTGTTGAAGCAGTTTGCACTGCCTCGTTTATCGAACGCTCAACTAGGACAGTTCGAAACGTTTGCAAACCCCTTGGTTCAGAGGATCGAGATCAATTTGCGTGAATCGAAATCTCTCGCTGCCCTCCGTGACGCTCTTCTTCCTAAACTAATGTCAGGCGAAATCGATGTCTCGAAGGTCGATCTTACGCAGCTAAATAGCCATTTACTTCACTATGTATAACGCGCCGTCCACACTGTGGCTATCGTACTCGACGAAAGGAACAGCGTGGAAACTGTCATCAATACCGTGCTTTCGGAAATGCAGGGCCTTCTCGACCCACACCAGCTCAAACATCTAACCATTACGCTTAGACGGGCACTCGGGCCGAAACAAGCGGAACCAGGACAAGATCTGCTCGCGCTCTTTCTCACCGCTAAAGAGGTCGAGGGATGCTCTCCTAAAACCATTGCATACTATGAGGCAACCTTACAGCATATGAGCACAACGCTTGCTAAGTCCTATACGCAGATTGAGAGTGACGACTTGCGCCGTTATCTCAATGATTACGAGGTGAATCGCGGCTCTAGTAAAGTCACAATCGATAATATACGCCGCATTATGTCGAGCTTCTTTTCGTGGCTTGAAGATGAGGATTACATTGTAAAAAGTCCCGTAAGGCGCATTCGTCGCGTCAAAACAGCTCAAGTAACCAAAGAGGTGCTTAGTGATGAGGAGCTGGAGGTCTTGCGAGACGCCTGTGAATCCAAGCGAGATCTTGCCATCGTTGACCTACTCGCTTCGACGGGCATGCGTATTGGCGAACTTGTGCGACTCGACAGGAAAGATGTCGATCTGCACGAGCGTGAATGCCTGGTAATGGGAAAAGGAAACAAACAGCGCCCCGTTTACTTCGACGCGCGTGCTAAGTTGCATCTTACGGAATATCTTGCGAGCCGTGCCGACAAGAGCCCTGCGCTATTTGTCGCACTCGATTCCTCAGCTCGACGCATTACAGTTGGGAGCATAGAACTCCGCCTGCGTGATCTAGGCAGAAGTGCCGGCATCAATCGTGTTCATCCGCATAAGTTTCGCCGTACGCTTGCTACCCATGCCATCGATAAGGGAATGCCCATAGAGCAGGTGCAAAAGCTGTTGGGCCATGCGAAAATAGACACAACCATGTACTACGCCATGGTTAATCAGAACAATGTAAAGGCTTCGCATAGGAAGTATTTGGAATGACGCGTGTACGACTTGGAGAGATCTGTGAACGCCTAAGCAGCGGAAAGAGCATTAAAGCCGTTGAGGTTCAGGATTCGGGGACATACCCGGTAATCGGCGGCAATGGTCTTCGTGGATATGCAGAGCGTTACAACTTCGATGGAGAATGTGCCGTTATCGGTCGCCAAGGTGCTGCTTGCGGTAATGTCCGCTTTCATTCTGGCAAGGCTTACATGACCGAACACGCAGTCGTTGCTGTTGCAAACGAATCCAATGATTCGCATTATCTTGCCTATCTCCTGTCAACTATGAGTCTAGGACGGCTGTCCGCTCAATCGGCTCAACCTGGGCTTTCTGTTAAAACGCTTTCGAAGCAAGAAATCGACTTGCCTTCGCTCGAGAAGCAAAGGCAAGTCGTCGAAGTCATTGGTGGTATTGATGCCAAAATCAGGGTAAATGCTAAGCTAAATGGCTATTTAGCTGCATAAGGTCGACCTTCGAGACGTCAATTTCACCTGTCATTAGTTTAGGAAGAAGAGCGTCACGGAGGGCAGCGAGTTCTCGGTTTTCTCGCTCAAGCGCTTCTTGCCGCTTAAGAATGGGCCCTGCAAAGAAGTTAAACTCGGCGCATAATGTTTGTTCAGGAATAGCAAGCTCAACTGACTTCATCATCTTGCCCGAGACTTCGGGGAAGGTCGTTCCTGCCCCCATATCGGCTATTCGCTGTTTGTTTCTGACCAAAAAACAATAGACGAACGCAGTGCCGATCTCTTCCTTCGGGACAATGGACTTAAATCCTTGATTTGTAGCTACCGCATCCGCCGCGATTGCTATATAGCCTATTGGGGCACGCGAACTAAATAGAACGCTTCCTTTGGGCAAAAGCTTTGCGCTGCACGAGGCATAGCCCTCATCAGTTATATCATCCGCGCCATGGGCAATGAATTTATCGCTGGTATTCGATAAGTCGCGTGGAGTAATCCAGCCGATTCCATTTGAGCAGTAATACTCAGACCTCTTCTTTGATGGTGTTGCTCCTCCGATAATCGCACCAACATCGGACAGGATTCCAGTGAAGTCCGCGTTAACAGGGAATAGCTTGTCGTATTTTGCCAGCAAAAGCTCTTCTAAATAGCCATTTAGCTTAGTGTTAATGGCTATTTTTTGATCAAGCGATGAAAGAAGGCTTCCGATTCTCCGCTGTTTCTCAATGCTGGGAAGCGGGAACTTGTAATCGAGAATCCATTCAGGCTTCACTCGTTGATGTGATCCCGAGGTTCCTGTGCGCATTCCAGACAATGCGTTTGTAAAATCATCGCTCATAAGGGTGTATAGCAGGTAGTCGCGATCGACTTTTTCGTTGCGGCAAAGGGGTACAAACTCTGTCGAACAAACGGAATTGGCTTGAAGACTATCGACGGGCCAGATACGCTTAAAGCGCATATTAAGCTTATTGACAAGGATGTCGCCATTCTCAATATGAAGTTTGTTGCTTAAGATCTCTGATCCATCAAGGACTTCAGGCTTTCTTGCGTTATCAAATGCAGGCAAACTATAGCAATGATAGATTGTTCCTGCATCGGGTTTAATGCTAACTTTCCGAAATGACGCAACGTCGCCGATTCGGGCATCATTGCATTTCATAACCGATTGCCTCCAGGTTCTTTTTAATTTGCTCCTGCAAGCGATTGGACTCTTCAAAGCACTTTGAGATCTCGCTGGTCAGGCGTGCCATCTTCTCATCAAACGGCTCACCGTCGTCTCCTACCTCGGCAATGCCTACGTAGCGACCGGGTGTCAGGATGAAATCTTGCTTGGCGATTTCATCCAAATCCGCTATGGCGCTGAATCCCTTCACGGGTTCGAACTCGCCCTTGCGGAAGGAGTCGAATGCGGATGCAACTTTGTTGATGTCCTCTTCGGTAAACTCGCGTAGTTTGCGAGAGACCATGGTGCCCATTTCGCGGGCATCGATGAATAGCGTCTTGCCGGACTGAGCCTTCTTCTTGTTCAGGATCCACAGACACACGGGAATTTGGGTGCTGTAGAACAGCTGCCCCGGCATGGCTACAATGCCCTCGACCAAATTGTCCTCTACGATAGCGCGTCGAATATCGCCCTCGCCGCTCGTCTGGCTCGAGAGCGACCCGTTTGCCAATACGAGGCCAATCTTGCCCGTGCCGTTAAGATGCCAAATCATATGCTGCATCCAAGCGAAGTTAGCGTTGCCCGTGGGCGGCGCGCCGTACTTCCAACGTACGTCTTCCTGCAGCGCTTCGCCGCCCCAGTTCTTGAGGTTGAAGGGTGGGTTTGCCAACACATAGTCAAACTTTTCATTCTTGTGCTGGTCGGCGCTGAAGGTGTCTGCATAGTTGCCCAAATCGGCCTCGATGCCGCGAATACCGAGGTTCATCTTTGCGAGCTTCCACGTGGTAGGGTTGCTCTCCTGGCCAAAGATGGTGATGTCCTGTACCACGTTGCCGCCATGGTGCTCGACGAAGGCGGCGGACTGCACGAACATACCTCCGCTACCACAGCAGGGGTCGTACACACGACCGTGGAAAGGCTGGAGGATTTCCACCAGCGTGCGCACGATGCACGACGGTGTATAGAACTCGCCGGCGTTTTTGCCTTCCATTGATGCGAATTTCTGCAGGCAATATTCGTATGCGCGCCCTAACAGGTCTTTCTCGCTCTCGTTATCGGTCATTTGTACGTTTGTGAACAAGTCAACGACGTCGCCTAAGCGCCGCTTATCTAGTTCGGGACGAGCGAAGTTTTTGGGCAGCACGTCTTTGAGCTTATCGTTCTCGCGCTCGATGGCGCGCATGGCATTGTCAATGATCTGGCCAATTTCGGGCGTATGCGCCGCCTGTGAGATGTTCGCCCAACGTGCTTCTTCGGGAACGAAGAAGACATTTTGCTCCATGTAGCAGTCACGATCTTCCTCGTCGCCGTAACCCTCTTCGACGAGCTCTAGATAGCGCTCGTCGAAACGGTCTGAGAGGTACTTCAGGAAAATGAGGCCTAATACGACGTTTTTGTACTCGGCAGCATCCAAGTTGCCGCGCAGCACGTCTGCGGCGTTCCACAGTTGGTCCTCAAAGCCAACATCGGCCGTGTTCTTCTTGGTGTCCTTAGCTTTGCTTTTAGCCATGCTGTTTTAACTCCCTATGCTGCATTGTCGGCCCAGAGTTCACACTGATCCATCACGGTGGCCAGTGCCGACTCCATGCCTTCTGGCGGATACTTATGATGTTTGAGCAGACGCTTAATTGCAACACGCATGGCGGCGCGTGCACTTTGCTTCTTCTGCCAATCGACCGTGCGCATTTCGCGCATCTTCGCAGCAAGCTCTTGCGTGATGGCGACCAACTCGTCATTCCTCTCGCGATAGTAATCGGCGACTGCTTGCGGTTGTGTTAGCGCCTCGTAAAACGCAAACTCTTCTTCGCTAAGCCCAAGCTCCTTTGCCTTTTGGTTTTCGGAAAGCATTTCTTTTGCCATCTTGAGCATTTCTTCGAATACCTCAGCGTTTGTGAGCTGTCCATTTAGATAGCTATTTACCATGCCTTGCATGAGTTCTGAGTACTTCTTTGCCTGCGTCACGCTCTTCTTGCGGTATCCCTTGATCTGGTCGTCGATGAGTTTTTTCAACAACTCGTAAGCCAAGTTCCTCTCTTTCATACGCGAGAGGCTCGACAGAAACTTGGGATCAAAAATCGAAACCGTTTCGTCTTCCACCTTAAACAGGTCTATTACGCCGTCGGTATGGACGATGTTCTGTTCGAGTAGTGCATTGATGCGGTCATTTACCTGCTTAAGGGTAAGTTTGCCTCCTTTTTTGCTGCGGGTGCCGCCCTGCTCGGTGAGCTGAAGGATGAGCTCTCGAACAACCTGGAAATAGCCAGCCTCGATGCGCTGCATGTCTGTTGCGCGACTTTTGGCGAGTCCATAGGCTTTGAGCATGACTCCTGCCTGCTCAACAAAGTCGCGGGTGGTATCTTCGTCGCCGGGTGCAAGGATATGATTTACTCCACCCGTTATGAGTTCGCTTCGACGTGCGGCGGACTCGGCGCTCATGAATTCCGAATAATCGTAACCAAACATTTTGTCGCGACAGACCGCCAGCTTTTCCAAGAATTTAGGATAGGCGGTTTTCCCGATATCCATGTCGCCGTATTTCTTTTGATCGCGTTTGGTGTAGTCCTTCATGGCGCGTTTAAGGGCGTTGGCTATGCCTACGTAGTCAACAACCAATCCGCCAACCTTGTCTTTATACACTCGGTTTACGCGTGCGATTGCCTGCATCAGGTTATATCCGCGCATGGGTTTATACACATACATAGTGGCAAGGCTCGGCACGTCAAAACCGGTGAGCCACATGTCTACGACGATTACGATTTTGAGCGGGTCGGCGTCATCCTTAAACCGCTTCGCCATCTCCTTAACATGGGCCTTATTGCCTACGACGTCGAACCACCACTCGGGGTCTTGATTGCCCATGGTCATGACAACGCCGAGCTTGCCCTCGTCCTTCCAAGAGGGTCGCAGCTCGCATATACGTTGATATATAGCCATGGCAGCGGGGCGCGAATACGCAACGATCATTGCCTTGCCGGTGAGTTCGTGCGCACGGTTGGTCTCATAGTGCTCTACGATGTCCTGACATAGGGCATCAATGACTTCGGGTGCACCTAGAACGGCGTCCAGATTTGCAAAGTTGCGCTTGCTTGCGTCAATGGTTTCGGCGTTAGCCTGCTCGGTGAGCTTTTCGTACTCATCATCAACTTTTGCAAGGATGCCCTGATCCAGTTTGAGTGCGACGACGCGGCTCTCGTAAAACACGGGTCGAGTTGCGTCGTCCTCTACTGCCTGAGTCATGTCGTAGACGTCAATATAATCGCCGAAAACCTCGCGAGTCGATCGATCTTCGGCAGAAATAGGGGTACCGGTAAAGCCGATGAAAGTCGCATTCGGAAGGGCGCGGCGAATGAGCAACGCGGTGCCCGTGTGCTTCTTGCCGTCACGGTCGTATTTCTCCTCGAACCCGTACTGCCCGCGGTGCGCTTCATCCACCATCACGACGACGTTCTTGCGCTTGGAGAGGGCGATGGCCTCCTCCTCGAACTTCTGCATGGTGGTGAAAATGATGCCGTTGGCGCGGCGGCTCGAGATCTGCTGCGCAAGATCGGCGCGGCTCTGCGCTTGAACAGGCGTCTGGCGCAGGAAGTCAGAGCATTTGGAGAACTGCGCGAACAGTTGCGAGTCGAGGTCGTTGCGGTCGGTAATCACCACAATGGTCGGGCTGTCGAGTTTCTCTTCGAGCAGATGGGCAAGGAAAACCATCGAAAGTGACTTGCCCGAGCCCTGCGTGTGCCAGAAGACGCCGCCCTTGCCGTCGCCGCCGATGGCCTCGTGCACGCTCTCGAGCGCTTTGTTCACCGCGAAGTACTGATGGTATCCTGCGAGGATTTTCGCGTCCTCGGAGAACAGAATGAAGTTCTTCAGGATGTCGATGAGCCGCTCCTTGGGGAACATGCCGTCTAGAGGCGTCTTCCAATCGGCGTACTGGGTGGCCTCGTAGCTTCCATCGACGCTCTTCCACTCAACGAAGCGTGACTCGTTGGCGGTGATCGTGCCAACCTTGGTGTGAAGCATGTCACTGGTGACGCAGAAGGCGTTGTACACAAAAAGCGATGGAATCTGTCGTTTGTAGTTTTGAATCTGTTGGTAGGCATCTTCGCTGTCAGCGTCGGCTCGAGCGGGGGACTTCAATTCAAAGAGAACGAGCGGAAGCCCGTTGACGAATACGATGACATCTGGACGTTTGTTGGTGCCACACTCGATGTAGGTCCACTGGTTAACAACGTGGAAGCTGTTCTTTTCGGGATTGCCGTAATCGACCAAGTGCACGATGTCTGTATGCTCTTCTTTGCCGTCAAACCAGCTTGTCTCTACACCGTTCTGAAGCATATCCATAAAGATGCTGTTCTTGGCGATGAGGTCGCTGCCCTCGATTTCCTTTAGTCTAGTTATTGAGGCATCAATCGCGCGTCGATTGAGCGTGGGGTTAATGCCCTCAAGGGCGGGTCCGATGACGTCAGGTAGGAAGGCGTCGTCAAACGCGTCGGAGGAACGAGCGACATCAGGTCCATAGAGGTGCTCGTATCCCAGACTCGTTTGCAAGTGGTCAATGATGCCTTGTTCGAAAGCATCCTCATTAAATGACGTTGAGGAGCTGTAATCGACAGCAATCATGCGCACTCCTTACCTTATGCTTCCACGACGTTGGTGAGCCTGTCCACCATTGCATTCTAGCAGTTAATCTTGCATATATTGGTATATCTGACACCCGTTAGTTGCCATTTGACTTATCGGTTGATCGCGCCAGAATGGCAATTGGTGGCAAGGCTCTCTTGCTTATTTAAATCGACTTCTATTTATGGGCGCTCGTGTTGTGACAGTTGCCCAAGCGCTTGCCTGAAGCTGTTGTTGGTGATCTTGAGGTCGTTTCCCGCTTGCATTTTAATGAGTGTCGGGCCGGAGGCGATGGCGGATGTGGTGCGATGGTGTCAAGAAAAGCGCCTAGACCTGGGTGAAGAACCGAGGCCGCGGGCGCTTTTCTATTTCTTTGGTCGCATGGATTGTCTGTTCTGTTGGCCGCGCCGGCGTTGTTTCTTTGCTCTCGTTCGCGCGGCATCCGCTTGTGGCGGTGGATGTAAATAAAAGGTGGAGCGACTGCAAAAGAGCCGCTTCACTGGGTAAAATCAGGGTGTACCGCGGAACCCGCTCCTCAGTCGGTCAACTTTGGAAGCGCGGGCAACGCAGGTGCTAATGTCTAAAGGGTCGGCTGCAACCGGCCCTTTTCTGCGGCAGCGGGGATTCGAATACCAACACGGTGTACGGCCCCACGGTACTTTGCTCTGTGATGAACGGACCCATGACGGTGCATTCTGTAATCATCATTTATGCGGTCCCTTAGTCATTTGCGTTGACTGACGTTGTCTTCGTTGAAGACGTGTCCTAAAACAAACACCGTTCAATCAGCTCTTTGCCGCGCAGGGTGTCGATCCACTCTTGCGGAATTGCATCGATGCCGTATGCCGTGCCGGCGAGGGCGCCTGCGACGGCTGCGGTGGTGTCGGTGTCGTCGCCCAGATTGACGGCGGCAAGCACGCAATCTTCGTAACTGTTGGTGTTGACGAAGCACCAGGTAGCGGCCTTAAGCGTGTCGCGCACGAAGCCACCTGACCTGATTTCCTGCTCAGGTACGCCTTTCAGCCGCAGTGCCCACGAGGGGAGTGCGCCGTTCAGCACGTCTCTCATCAGCTCGACAAATATGACGCATGCATCGGTCGACGTTCTGTGGGCGTGCGTTATCGCGGAGACCTCGCAGATCTCGTCGTCAGTCGCGTTGACAAACGCCAGGGGCGCGATGCGCATGAGCGAACCGTTACCGTTGTCGCGTTCGCCGGAGCCTCCTTTGCCGGCATGCAAGGCGCGGGCGGTCGTGCCGCCGTAATCGAAAACGCCGTCGATCGTATACTCGCCACGGGCAATCCAACCTACGAACTTGTCGCGCATGTCTGAGGCGTCGATATGCCCGAGCTCCCTAATCGAGTCGCAGGTAGCAAGCGTCATAGATGTGTCGTCGCTCCAGGTGCCGGCGGGCTGCCCATGTGTGCCGTAGCCGATCATGTCGGTGCATTCGAACGTGCCACGAGGCCTGAACTCGTAGGGAACGCCCAGTGCGTCGCCGACGGCGAGTCCGTAAATGCAGTCGCGTAGCGTTGTTTTCGGTCTGTCTGTCATGGAATGCTCCTCTTATGCCAGGGGAAGTGGAACGCCGTCGGGGGTATCGGTCGTAACGTGCTACTACACTTGCGCTTCGCCATTAGTCGCTTCGTTGATGGCGCGATACTCGGCACTCAGCTCGCGCGCCAGCTCTTCCTTGCTTGGAAGGTACGGCAGGTATTTGGCGGCAAACACTTGGTCGTTGTCTTCGGGCAGCGTGTACTCGACAATCGAGTCGCTTTTGTCCGCGCAGAGCACGATGCCTATAGGCGGATTGTCGCCTTCGTTCATGAGCTCACGCGTGTAGTAGTTCACATACATTTGCATCTGGCCCAGGTCCTGATGCGTAAGGTCATCGGTCTTAAGGTCGATGAGCACGAAGCAGCGCATTAGATAGTTGTAAAACACAAGGTCAATATAGAAATGGCGCCCATCAAAGGTGATGCGCTTTTGGCGCGCCTCGAAAGCGAAACCACGGCCAAGCTCCAGCAGGAACTTCTGAAGATGCGTGATGAGTGCCTGCTCTAGATCGCTCTCGCGAAACGCAGCATCGTCCGAGAAACCTAAAAACTCCAGTACATATGGGTCGCGGATGATATCCTCGGGGCGACGAGCCGGGGCGCTCTTTTGGGTTTCCTGGGTGACGGCCTCCTTGTCCTTGCTGGCAAGTAGGCGCTCGCGGAACATGGTGTTGATCTGGCGCTCGAGCTGACGCGTGCTCCAACGAGAATCGGCGCATTCGTTCATGTACCAGGCGCGAGCATCAGGGTCGGGAATGCGCATCAACCTGCGGTAATGAGTCCAGCTCAATTCGCTACGCAGTGCGTCGCGAATTGGAAACGCAAGAAAGAACTGACGCATATTGCGAAGGTTTGCGATGCCAAAGCCTCTTCCGAAATCCGCGGTAAGCCTTCTGGAGAGGCCTGCAATCAATGCCTCTCCATATGCTGCGCGCCCCTCTCCGCCCTGTTCATCAACAATACTCTTGCCGATCTCCCAATATGCCTCAACCATCGCAAAGTTAACGGCGGTATAGGCCTTGTCGCGAGCGGCGTTGAGAATCGAGGAGACCTGCTTGTAAAAACCTTCGGGCACGATTGCCGATTCTCCACGGTTTACCAGTTCGCCCATCACTGTCGCCCCACTTTCCTCTTGTGGAATGCATCTTTATCGAATTTAGTTTAAAGCCTCGCGCGGACACGAATTACTGTGCTGTTTGGCACCTTCGCATGGGGGCCTTGCGGTGACTAAAATGTGACCATAGAGGCAGTTTTAGCGAACCCCACGGGAGTGACGCGTATGGACAACAACACGCTGCTATTCCAGGACAAAGGTTCGGGTAGGTTTAAAGACGTCAAGATCTACCCTAACCGCATTGAGGTACTCAAGAAGGGCACTTTTGGCGGCAAGCACACCGAGATTGTTTATCTTAAGGACATTACGGGCGTCAATAGAATCAAAGGCCGCGATGTTTTTCTGCGCAATCGTCTGTTGACCGCTTGCGTCTTTAGCCTGAGCAGCCGTGCGAAGGCCCAGGAGTTTGTTAACGCGCTGAACATGGTGATGTAGCCGATAGCGGCGTTCGGGCCAAGGTAAAAATCGGGGGCACAGAACGGTGTTCTGCGCCCCCGATTGAGTCGATGTGTCTAAAAGGCCGGCTTGCCTATTCGACAACGTCCTCGTTGTTTTCACCGTCACTGGCAAGCATCGCCGCGCCGGCGACCGTTGTCGCCACGGCGGCGGCAGCG
>CAJMRR010000046.1 GCA_905215835.1 uncultured bacterium
ACATATCGTTCCACGCGCAGTTTCGCAGCGAGCGAAGCGACGCGAGAATGTTTGAGCATGGAATGATATGTGTGAGAGACGGGCGGGAGGGGTACGAGCGCCCCCGCGAGAATGTTTGAGCATGGGATGTTATATAGGCGGGTTGGGCCGGTCAGCTGACAGTACGTAAACGACTAAGCTACGCCGCTGGAGCCGAAGCCGCCGGCTCCTCGGTCGGTTTCGTCTAGTTCTTGTACTTCTACGAGGTTGACCGTGGGGACTTCTTGGATGACGAGCTGGGCGATGCGGTCGCCTTTGTTGATTTGGATGTTGTTCGTGGGATCTAGGTTAATGAGGATGACTTTGAGCTCGCCTCGGTAGTGGGCGTCGATGAGGCCAGGAGTGTTGACTATGGACAGGCCTTGCTTAATGGCCAGGCCGCTGCGGGGCTGGACGAAGCCGGCGTAGCCGTCGGGTAGGGCGATAGCTAGGCCTGTGGAGACCAAGCGACGCTCAAAGGGCTTGAGGGTGCAATCCTCGTTGGCTCGGAGGTCAAGACCGGCATCCGTGGGATGGGCGTATTTGGGAAGCTCGACGGTAGGGTCGAGACGTTTAATGTTAACGGTAATGTTGGACATGAAATCACCTTAGCTTGTCGAGCTCTTGCAGAAACTCATCGACGTCTTTGAAATCGCGATAGACCGATGCGAAGCGGATGTAGGCCACTTTATCGATCTTGGCCAACCGCTTAAGAACCATGTCGCCCAGCTCATGAGACGTAACAGCCGTGAGCGTACGGGAGCGAAGCTCAACCTCTATATCGTCAATGATCTCGTTGAGCTTATTAGTGTCGATATCTCGCTTGATCGTGGCGCGCATCAAACCGACCAGCAGCTTATTGCGATCGAACCGTTGCTTGGATCCGTCTGACTTAATGACCTCGATAGGGTCTTCACAACGCTCAAATGTCGTAAAGCGATAATTGCATGAGCAGCATTCGCGACGGCGCTTGATGGTGTTATTAGATTCCTGCATACGGGAATCAACGACGCGGGTATGTGCCTTGCCGCATTTGGGACAGCGCATGGTACCTCCTCTAAAACGATTACAAGGGTACCATGCGACGGTACTTAAATCTTAGGAACGTGCGGGAACTTTAAGATGCGCACCGGCATCGAGCGAGCCATGCTCCAGGTGATTGACGTTGCGAATCATCTCAGAGGTCTCCTGTGTGGAAAGACCCTCAATCGGATGCTCCTGAGCAAGCGACCATAAGGAATCGCCAGACTGAACACGGACGGTCTCGTAGGTAACGTTGGATGCCGACTCGGCATATGCGGCGTGACGAGCGCTGAAGATCGAGGTAGCAAGTACAAAGAAAAGCGTGAGCGCAACGGCCAGGGCGACAATCGTCGAGACCTTTAGGGCAACGGGGGCTGAGGTCGTGGCGACGCACTGGCTGCGGACGGGCTTACCAGGCAGTGTTTGGAAACCAGATCGGCCGCCTTTGACAACCGTGAAAGCCGGCGCCGCAGGCGTCTCGAGCTTAAGGGCGAGGTTTCCCTGGACCATATCCGTTGCGTTCATCATGTTCTCCTCTCGCGTGTTTTGCTGAGAACAGTTTTATCAAGCCGCGCGGACAAAAATGTCTAGCGCGAGAACGAATGTTCGGTTATTATTATCTTCGAACAGTTGTTCCTGTCAAGCAAAAATCGAACATTTGTTTGACATTGGCAGAGAGGATCCCCTGATGGCTCGCAAAATTACCAAGCGTCAGCAGCAGATTTACGACTTCATCAAGGAATATCAGCAGGAGAAGGGCTATCCGCCCAGTGTGCGCGAGATGGCATCGGCCGTAGGCCTCTCCTCCCCCAGCACGGTGCATGCTCATCTCTCTGCCCTGGAGGCTCGAGGACTGCTCAAGCGCGATGCCACCAAGCCTCGCGCCCTAGAGCTTTTTGATGAGGACGGATCCTCTGTCTCGATTTCCAAATCCGATGAACCCACAGCGCCCCGCGGAACGGTCTCGCTGCCGCTCGTCGGTCGCGTCGCGGCTGGGATTCCCATTCTGGCCGAGCAAAATATCGAGGATACCTTTACCATCCCGACCGAAATCGCCACAGACCAGGGCTCCTTTATCCTTGAAGTGCACGGCAGCTCAATGATCAATGTCGGCATCTACAACGGCGACTACATTATCGTTCGCGAGCAAAAGAGCGCCATGAACGGCGAAATCGTCGTGGCCATGATCGATGGCTCGGCGACCGTCAAGACGTTCTACAAGGAGCAGGGGCGCGTGCGCCTGCAGCCCGAGAACGACACCATGGAGCCCATCTATGCGACGAACCCCGTTATTTTGGGTAAGGTTGTCGGTTTAATGCGCCGGTTCTCGTAATGCAAAAACGCATCACCATATTTGATACCGTCCGCGGGTTTACGATGCTATCGATGGCAGGTTTCCACGCTTGCTACGATTTGGCCTACCTATATGGATGGGATATGCCATGGTTTACCGAAACGGTTTTCCAGGATATCTGGCGCGCTAGTATCAGCTGGGTATTTTTGTTTATCGCCGGTTGGATGTGCACGCTCTCGCGTAATAACGGTAAGCGCGCCCTCAAATACGCAGCTGCAGCCTTGATCGTATGGATAGCAACTACACTGGTATCAGTCGACGATTCGGTAAACTTTGGCATCATCTATTGCATGGCAGCATGCACCGCGGTGGTTGCACTCACCCGTCCGTTACTCCAAAAATTACCGGGCTCATGGGGCATCGCAGTGTGCCTTGTTCTTTTTGCCCTAACCTGGGGCATTCCAAAGGCGGTATACCC
The DNA here is from genome assembly GCA_905215835.1 of uncultured bacterium. Classification (GTDB taxonomy): domain Bacteria; phylum Actinomycetota; class Coriobacteriia; order Coriobacteriales; family Coriobacteriaceae; genus Collinsella. The sequence continues at coordinate 2,814 of CAJMRR010000046.1, forward strand.
ACTCCCCTACCTGGCATGGCTTGGATTCCCGGGGCCGGGCTTTGTTTCGGGAGATTACTATCCGCTCATTCCGTTTGTCTTTATGTACCTTACCGGCTTTTTTGCTGCCCAGGCGGCACAAGCATCAAGCCTCGAAGCGCCAGCATGGGCATACGCCAATCCCATCCCGGCGCTCGCAGTCCTCGGTCGGCATGCCTTACCGTTCTACCTACTTCATCAGCCTGTCATTCTAGGCGCGCTAGAGCTCGTTTATTCCGTACGATAGCGCTCAAGACGCGGCGCGATTCGGGCCGGCAGCTTCGCCACAATGCGAACGCCGTCCTCAAGATATTCCTCATGCAAAAGGGTTCCCTGCTCATGCACCAGCGTGATGAGGGCGCCTTCGCGATACGGGATATCAGCAGAGAGCAACACATCGGTAACAGCCGCCTCACGAGCAATACGGTCGACGAGATCGTCGAGTCCCTCGCCCGTCTGGGCCGAGAACAGCACGGCCTCGGGATAGCGACGCCGGAAGCTCAGTCGATCAACGCTATCGAGAAGATCGATTTTATTGAACACCGTAAGCGTCAAACGCTCGCCGGCACCGATCTCGTCAAGAACGCGATCGACTGCCTCGAGCTGGCGCTCGTAGTCCTCGTCAGAGGCGTCCACAACTTTAAGGATCAGATCGGCACCAAGAACCTCAGACAGCGTGGACTTAAAGGCATCGACGAGACCATGCGGTAGCTTTTGAATAAAGCCGACGGTATCGGTAATCGTCATGCCGCGACCGCCGGGCAGGCGATACGAACGCGTCGTCGGGTCGAGCGTAGCAAACAGCTTGTCCTGCGAAAGTACCGTAGAGCCGGTCAGGCGATTGAGCAACGTCGATTTACCGGCATTGGTATAACCGGCTAACGCGACGCGAAACGCCGGTGACTCAATGCGGCTCTTGGACTGGACATCGCGACGCTGTTCAACCTGCTTGAGCTCACGACGAAGCGCGGCAATCTTATTGCGAATCAAGCGACGGTCAACCTCGAGCTGGCTTTCACCCTGGCCAAAGCGCGAACCGATGCCGCCGCGCGTCTGCTCCTTGGCAAGATGGCTCCACATGCCACGCAGACGAGGCAACAGATATTGAAGCTGCGCCAGCTGTACCTGTAGGCGTCCCTCACGCGTCTGAGCATGCAGGCCAAAGATATCCAGGATCAGTGCTGTACGATCGATAATCTTTACCGGCTCGCCCACGGCTTTCTCCAAATAGGATTGCTGCGAGGGCGATAAATCGTCGTCGAAGATAACAACATCGACATCCATACGATGCACGAGCCCGCAAAGCTCCTCAACCTTACCGGAACCGATAAACGATTTTGGATACGGCTTAACCAGACGCTGTGACAAACGCGCCACGCACTGGGCGCCAGCCGTATGGGCCAGGCGCTCAAGCTCGTCAAGCGAACGATCGAGCGGCCATGCATTGTCGCGCCACTCAACACCAACTAAAATGGCACGCTCGGGCTCGGGTGCCGTGGGAACAAGGGGGAAACGGGCCATTAGGCAGCCTCAATACGATGCAGGATGTCCTCAACGACCTCATCGATCGTAAACTCGTCCATATCAAACCACACGATACGGTCATCGCGCTTAAACCACGAAAGCTGACGTTTGGCATAGCGACGCGAACGCATCTTGATGAGTTCGCGAGCCTCATCCATAGAAATCACGCCATTGAAAGCATCAATGATCTCTTTATAGCCAATTGCCTGCATCGAAGTCAGGGCATCTCCCAGCCCCTGGTCCATAAGACCGCGAACCTCATCAACAAGACCCTGTTCAAACATCAGATCGACACGCAGGTTAATGCGCTCGTAGAGCACCTCGCGATTACGCGTCAGACCAAACCATAGAGCATGATAATGCTCGCGCGGAACACTAAACTGACTTTTTTGCTGTGCATAGGAGATACCATCATCATGCATCTCGAGCGCACGAATCACACGGCGCACGTTATGGGGATGAATAACAGCAGCCGATTCTGGGTCGCGCTCGGCAAGCAGGGCATGCAGTTCTTCCTCGCCAATACGCTCGGCAAGCTCCTGATAGCCCACACGGCGATCGTCCTCAAGTTCACCCGAGGGAAAGTCCATCTCATCGAGGGCGGCCTTGAGATATAGCCCCGTACCTCCGCAAAAAACCGGCAGACAACCCGAACCAATGAGACGTTCAACATGCGCGCGAGCGTCAGCCTGATAAAGCGCAGCAGAATATGCCACACCCGGCTCTACAATGTCGACGAGACGCAGCGGCGCCGTACACTCATCGGGCGTCATCTTTGCGGTACCGATGTCCATGCCGCGATAGATTTGCATCGCATCGCACGACAGCACTTCGGACGAAAGACGAGCGGCCAAACGGTCGGCAACATCACTCTTACCAACCGCCGTCGGACCGACGATCGCAACGGCGGAAAGACCTGCCCCGGAAGAAACCATTAGCGCGGCTCGCCCACAACGGAGCCGGACAAATACCAGGTCTTGGCAACGTCAACGTCAACATCAACGATCTTGCCAACAAGCTGATCGATGCTGTAACCCTCGGGGATAGGCGCATGCACGGTCTGATTCTTGGGACTCTTGCCCAGCAGGACCGCGTCGTTCTTTTTACTCGTTCCCTCAATGAGCGCCGGAACCACAGTATGAAGTTCACCCTGGTTATACTCATGTGCCGTGGTCTCGATAACCTTAACCAGGCGGTTGAAACGCCCGAGAATAACCTCATGCGGCGTAGGATCGTCAATCTCTGCGGCCGGGGTACCGGCGCGCTTGGAATAGATGAAGGTATAGGCCTGGGCATAGCGGACCGTCTCGGCAAGTGAAAGCGTCTGCTCAAAGTCTTCTTCAGTCTCGCCCGGGAAGCCAACGATAATGTCAGTCGAGAGCGCGATATCGGGCATGCGGTTGCGAATGCGATCGACCAGGCCCAGATAGTCCTCGCGTGTATAACGGCGATTCATCTCTTTGAGGATCCGCGTCGAACCTGACTGGACGGCCAGGTGCAGCTGCGGCATAACAGCAGGCGTCTCGGCCATGGCGTCGATGGTCTCGGGCAGCAGATCCTTGGGATGCGAAGACGTAAAGAAGATGCGCTCCACACCCGTATCGCCCACGGCACGCAGCAAATCGGCAAAACGCGGCTTGCCAAACAGATCGCGACCATATGAGTTAACGTTTTGGCCCAGCAGCGTAATCTCACGCACGCCCTGGCGCACCAAACCGGTCACCTCGTCGACAATCTCCTCGAAGGAGCGGCTCTTTTCGCGACCGCGCACGTACGGAACGATGCAATAGGTACAGAAATTATTGCAGCCCGTCATGATGGGCACCCAAGCGTGATACTGGGTCTCGCGATGCCACGGCATGCTCATGGCATCCGTATCCTCATGCTCATTGGTGCGGATATGACGCTTGCCATCAAGGAACGCCTCGGCAATGAGCTCTGCCACATGTGCGATGGAATGCGTACCAAAGATGACATTGACGTTATCGACGTTGGTGAGCAGGCCCTCGCCATCGCGCTGCGCGATGCAACCACCAACGGCAACCACACGCTTGCCCGAAGGCGAAGGCGGCAGGCTTTTACAGGAATTGCACTGGCCGTACAGGCGAGTATCGGCGGCCTCGCGCACGCAGCATGTCATGAAGACAACAATATCGGCATGCTCGGGATCGAGCGCCATGAGGCAACCATACGAATCGAGCAGACCGCTCACGCGCTCGGAGTCGTGCTGATTCATCTGGCAGCCAAAGGTGCGGATAAAGTAGGTTTTACCGGCAAGAATATCGCGTACGGAACGCTGGTCCATGTGCATAAGTCCTAACGATGGAGAGGGGGGGGCGAATCGAGGCAAGCAGAAGCTATGCCACAGGCTTAACATCATCCATGACGACGTTATCCATAGCAGCTCGATTGATCTGGTGAACGTAAATAGAAAGACGGATGGCCGTGCGCGACTCCCCGTTAATGAGGATGTCGGAGAACACGGGCGCGCAGGAAATATCAAACCCGGTTGGAATCAAAAAACCGCGCGCAATAGCCACGGCCTTTATGGCCTGGTTGACCGCACCGGCGCCGACACACTGAATGTTGACGGGCACACCATCCTTGACCATGCCGGCGATGGCGCCGGCAACGGACGCGGGCGATGATTTGCTTGATACCTTCAGGCAATCCATGAAGAAACTCCTGCGTTTAAAAGTACGTTTTAACTGCAATAACTGTATCGTACCGAGTGGACTCGGTAAAGGCACTATTCCTCTTTGGCAAGATCGAAGGTCACAGTGATTCGATCACGCGAAACACGAATCTTTGGGTCACCGCAAAGGTTGAGATAGTACCGGGCGGCAAGGTCATTAAAGTCACGCTCCACAGCACGCGAAAACTGTGCCATGTCATCCTTGGCAATACGTAGCCCGCGACGATCCTTTGCAAGATCGACAGGAGCCGGCGCATGCGAGGACGAATCACGCTCGCGCAGCAGACGCGCGGTCACACCGCGAACGGGTTTAATCTGCCCTGCCAAAATGCGATGGGCCGTGCGCTCGGACATCTCAAGACCCAAACCCGAGCAGATACGGATAAAGTCCTCGGCATCAGAGGCAAGGCCTAAACGATCGACAACCGGAAGCTCACTCTCGTCATCAATGAACAGGAGACGCGACGTATCGAGCCGACTTGACGCCTGAGCATAAAGGGTCGCGGCAATCTCAGACGGAGAACCAAGATAGACATCACAACCACGCAACTCCTCGAGCGCAAACTCACAAGCAGCGCGAATAATATTATGCGGGCCGCGAGCACAGACATAACGTCCGTACTCATCCTTGACGGCCTGAGGCCAGCTGGACTGATCGGCACGCTCACTGAGGCGGTCGGCCGCAACGCTCACCTTAAAGGCCGAGCCAAGGTCGACACCAGACGTGACCACACGGGCCTCGTCGGTGTTCTGCTTGATCGAAAACAATGCCATGCCACGACCGTGAACGCCCCAACGGTCCATCTTCATGCTCTCGAGCTTGGAGGTAACGCGGGCATCGAAGATTCGCTCTTGCATATCCTGCGGAACGCCCGAACCGTTATCCAGAAAGACAAGCGTGCGGACGCCATCTTCCTTGGTCGTGGCGAGATAGACCTTGTCGGCGCCGGCATCGCGAGCATTACGGAGCATTTCGATGACGATATCCTCGACATGCTGAATGTCGTGTTTTGCCTGGCGCCGCTCGGCCTCCGAAACGCGGAGGCGGACATACCCCTCGCCAAGGTTCTCCTCGACGCGAAGGTTGCCCTCCCCCGACATCGACGCGATAAATGAGATGAGCTCGTTCGCGTCGCTCATGTTATTTAGCGATATCGACAGCGCGGCTCTCGCGAATCACGACGACGCGCACCTGACCGGGATACTCCATCTCTTCCTCGATCTGATGGGCGATATCGTGAGCCAGGACCGTGGACTGGGCATCGGAGATCTTGTCCGGCTGAACCATGACGTGGACCTCGCGACCAGCCTGCATGGCATAGGTACGCTCGACGCCTTCATGGGAGTTGGCAATCTCCTCGAGCTTCTCAAGACGCTTGATGTAGTTCTCGGCAGACTCGCGACGGGCACCGGGGCGAGAGGCGGAAACGGCATCGGCGGCCTGTACCAGGACATCGAGCACCGTGTTGGGGTCGACATCGGCATGGTGAGCCTCGATAGCGTGAACGATAACGGGCTTCTCGCCATAACGGCGGGCAAGCTCGGCGCCGATGACGGCATGCGGGCCCTCGACGTCATGGTCGATTGCCTTGCCCAGGTCGTGCAGCAGGCCGGCGCGCTTGGCGGTCACAACGTCCAGGCCAAGCTCGGAAGCCATCACGCCGCACAGGTCAGAGACTTCGAGGGAGTGCTGAAGCACGTTCTGACCAAACGAGGTACGGTAGCGCAGGGCACCAAGGGTCTTGACGATCTCGGGGTGCAGGTCGTGGATGCCGGTATCGAAGGCAGCCTGCTCGCCAGCCTCGCGCACGCGCTGCTGAACCAGGTCGGCAGCCTTGTGATACATCTCCTCAATGCGGGCGGGGTGAATGCGGCCGTCGGCGATGAGGTTCTCGAGGGCAACACGGGCGGTCTCACGACGGACCGGGTCGAAGCTCGAAAGAACGACGGTCTCAGGCGTGTCGTCGATCACGAGGTTGACGCCGGAAACCTGCTCGAAGGTCCGGATGTTGCGACCCTCGCGACCGATGATACGGCCCTTGAGGTCATCAGAGGGAATGTGCACGGAGGTAACGGTGACCTCGGCTGTGTGGTCGGCAGCGCAGCGCTGAATCGCCAGGGACAGAATCTCCTGGGCGGTCTTGTGGCACTCGGCGCGAACCTGCTGCTCGGACTCGCGAATGATCGTGGCAGCCTCGTGGGTAACCTCGCCGCGAACCTTATCGAGGAGCTCCTTGTGGGCGTCCTCACGGGTCAGGTCGGCGATACGCTCGAGCTCGGAGGTCTGCTTGGCGCAGAGCTCCTCAAGCTCGCGGGAGCGCTTCTCGACCTGACCGGCCTGGCTGGACAGCTGGTGCTCACGCTTGTCGAGAGCGTCGTTTCGGCGATCAAGGGACTCCTCGCGCTGCATCACGCGGTTCTCAAGCGTACGAATCTCGCTCTTACGCTGCTTGTCCTCGGCCTCGGCGGCCTGCTTGTTCTTGATGATCTCCTCTTTAGCCTCGAGCAGAGCCTCTTTTTTGAGGGTCTCGGCCTGACGCTTAGCATCACCGATCAGGGACTCAGCCTGTGCGTGTGCCGACTGGATCTTTTCGTCGGCCTCGTGAAGACTACCCTGCTTGGCGGTGCGCATGTAGGCAATGGCGGCGATGGCACCCAAAACGATGCCAACGAGCGCTGCGATGATAGGCATGCTCACTCCTTTTTATGGATTCGTTACACAACAAAGCGAACCGTCCTTACGAACGGCTCGCGACATTTGAGTAATATGGGCGCAGCTTATGCGGGTCGGATACAGATAAACATATAAACAAACTCATCACAGATGAGCACATATCACAAAGCAAATGACAGTGTTTATCGTACGTTGAACCACAACAACTGTCAAATAAATGGCCCCGGCACGGCGGCTAAAACACGGTGAACGGCAGGGCCACAAAACGCATACGCCTAAACCGCACATTCCTCGCGTTCGGCATCGAGACGTGCCTTAACGGCATCGGCGGCGACGTGATACGAGAAGCCCTTGCCCATCAAAAACCGAACCAGTTTTTCGAATGCGCGCGTCTCTGGAACACGCCGCTTGGCGAGCAGGGCTGACGCACGCGCCAAATCGTCTTCGACGGCAAAATAATCCTCGGGATAACCGGGAATGTCATCGAGCACGACATGACGGCGCTTGAGCTCGGTCTCGATTTTGCGCTGTCCCCAACCGCGCCGCTTGCGCTCCTCGATAAAGTACGAGCAAAAGCGGCTCTCGTCTAAAAAACGATACTCGGTGGCGCGCTCGACGGCGAAATCGATCGCAGGCTGGTGAAAGCCGTAGCGAGCCAGCTTGTCACGGACCTCACCCGTCGCATGGTCGCGGCGCGATAACATCTCGGTCACCATGGTAAGTGCACATTTACGCTCAATAAGCTGCACCGCCTCACGGAAGTTGTCCCAATCACAGGGAAGATCGGGGCGGTTTTTGACATACAGCCGCGCGACCCGCACGGGAATCCAAATGGACCGCTCAAAACCGCCCTCAAGCTCACAATCAATATGTGCGCAAGGCTTTTTGGACGCATACCCGCTCGAGAACGAGGAGGCCGCCTTCTTATCGGGAAAGACGACCGTGGCCTCGGTCACCGTATACGACATGAGCGTAACCGCTACTCGTCGTCATCATCGAGCATGGCGGAACCATCGATGGCGTAAAGCTCGTCAAACTCCTCAGGCGCAGGCTGATCGGTCAGCTCGACCTCGGACGGAGCATCGTCATCAAACTCAAGTCCACAGGCAAGGCGGACCTTATGCTCAATCTCGTCGGCACAATCGGGGTGTTCGCGCAGGAACGCCTTGGCGGCCTCGCGACCGTTGCCGAGCTTATCCTCGCCATAGGCAAACCAGGAGCCCATCTTCTTGCAAATGCCGCACTCGACAGCCATGTCCAGAATCGAGCCCTCCTTAGAGATGCCCGTACCGTACATGATGTCGAACTCAGCAGAACGGAACGGAGCTGCCACCTTGTTCTTAACGACCTTGGCGCGCACGCGGTTACCGATAACCTCGTCCTTAAGCTTAATGCTGTCGATGCGGCGAATGTCGATACGCACCGAAGAGAAGAACTTAAGGGCGCGGCCGCCCGTCGTGGTCTCGGGGTTGCCGAACATGACGCCGATCTTCTCACGCAGCTGGTTAATGAAGATGCACGTCGTGTTGGACTTGGACAGCGAGCCGGCGAGCTTGCGGAGCGCCTGGCTCATCAGGCGAGCCTGAAGACCGACCGTAGTGTCGCCGATTTCTCCCTCGATCTCGGCACGCGGGGTCAGCGCGGCGACGGAGTCGACGACGATAGCATCAATGGCGCCGGAACGCACGAGCATGTCAACAATCTCGAGCGCCTGCTCACCCGTATCGGGCTGGGAAATCAGTACCTCGTCGATATCCACGCCGATGCGCGCGGCATACGTGGGATCAAGCGCGTGCTCGGCATCGATAAATGCCACAACGCCACCCATTGCCTGGGCCTCGGCCAGGATCTCGAGCGAAAGCGTCGTCTTACCGGAGGACTCAGGACCGTAAATCTCGACGATACGGCCGCGCGGCACGCCGCCGATACCCAGCGCGGCATCGAGGGCCAGGGCGCCCGTGGGAATGGCCTCGACCTCGAGCTCGGGGCCACCGTCGCCGTACCTCATGATGGAACCCTGGCCGAATTTCTTCTCGATCTCGGCCTTGGTGGTGGCGATCATCTCATCGCGCTCTTTACCCGTCGTGCGAGCATGAACGGTACGTACGGGACCTGAATTCTTGGCCATGAATAGCCCTCCTCTTAACAACCTGCATCGATAATAAACGAACGGCTGTTCGTGGTCAACCGTTCAGGCCAATCATATGCAGGCGGTCTTTCCAAAACCCAGCCAAACGCCGACCAAACACTGACCAAATACTTGACCACAAAGGACCAAATATGAACAAGGCAGGCAAAAATACATCTACAACCAGCACAAACGCCAAATGAGCCTAAGGTCCCTATCTCCACAATTAAGGGGCTCGGAGGCCCCTTAAAACACGTCTATTCCATAGAGTTGAGCACAAGGGCAATGCGACCCAATGCCTCCGTGACCGCATGGGCACGAACAAACGAACGGTCACCCTCATAGTGGCAGCGCACAGAGTCCACGACCGGCACGCCCCCATCGGCGGAACGATGCGCCCAGCCAATATAGAAAGTGCCCGCCGGATCGTCCTCAGTGCCACCGCCGGGGCCGGCATAACCCGTTGCGCTCACTGCAATATCGCACTGGTACAGCTCCAGCGAACCCACCGCCATCTCGCGCGCGGTCTGATGCGACACCGCGGTATAGCGGTCGAGCGTCTCCTGCTCAACACCAAGAACACGATGCTTAATCTCATCGCAATAGGTCACCGCACCGCCGCGCAGCACCGCCGACGCGCCCGGGATATCGGCAATCGTCGAGGCGATCATACCCGCCGTCAGCGACTCAGCCGTCGAAACCGTCACGCCCCGAGCGCTCGCGTGCTCGACAATATCGCGCGCCAGTTCCTCGTTATGTGTGGAAATCTGCTCAAAAGAGACCGTCATACCCACCAGGACCTAGACCGAAAAGACAATCTTGCGGCAGTTCCAGAAGTACTGGGCGCCCGAGATAACGGTCAAGACAACGGCAACGGCATACAGGAAGCGCGACACCGAGTAGATGCCGAGCGTCAGCGCCACCGGGCCAAGGTGCAAGCCGGCCATCGCAAAAACACACAGGTAACCGCAGATGGAGACCATCGTGGTTGCCGTCTTGTACTTGCCGAGCTTATCGGCCGCAACGACCACACCGGCCGCACTCGCGACCATGCGAAGGG